>SVEA01000110.1 GCA_015057615.1 Lachnospiraceae bacterium
AATGAAATTTGTTTCCTATTACTTGTCAACACATAGATGGTGCAAATTGACGAAGTCGAATTTATAAATCGGCTTTTGTCATTCATATCAATAAAATATATGTGAGTGATTATAAGCAAATGATACTATTTAAGAATTATAAAGCACTGCCGGGGCGGTGCTTTTTCTAAGGAGATACATAATGGCTGCTAAAAATATGACCGATGGAAATATTACAAAACACTTGTTATCCTTTGCGCTTCCGATGATATTAGGCAATTTATTTCAGTTAACCTACAACGCGGTGGATTCTATTATTGTGGGACGATTCGCAGGAGAAAATGCTCTCGCTAGTGTCGGTACGGCAAATCCCGTAATGAATATTGTGATCTTCTTTATAGTCGGAATTTGTACCGGAGCATCGGTACTTTTAAGTGAATTCTATGGCTCCGGGAACATGGAGAAATTCAAGAGGGAGCTTTCTACTTCTATGATTGCGGGCGTTCTTTTTTCTGTGCTGATGACCGGTATCTGTATCCTGCTTGCAAAGCCGATTTTGATCCTTCTTCGTACGCCCGATGAAATTCTTGCTGATTCGGTTAAGTATCTTCAAGTGATTTTCCTTGGATTGATCTTTACTTTTCTCTACAATATTTTTGCTGCCAGTCTCCGAAGCGTCGGCGATACAAAAACACCCTTACTATTTCTTATGATTTCCTCTGTGTTAAACGGTGTCCTGGACTTGTTTTTTGTCGGCTATCTAAAAATGGGCGTTGTGGCAGCGGCCTATACAACGGTTTTTGCGGAAGCGGTATCTGCTATCTGCTGCGTTATCTATGTATGGTACAAGGTTCCGGTTCTAAGGCTGAAAATGCAGGAAATGGTTATGGATCGTATCCTTTTGGTGAAAACAATCCGTTTCAGCTGGGCTTCTGCAATGCAGCAGACGACGCTTTATATCGGGAAGGTGCTGATTCAGGGAGCGGTAAACCCATTGGGGGTGGAAAGTATAGCCGCATTTAATGCCGTGAACCGGGTTGATGATTTTGCATTTACACCGGAGCAGAGTATCGGTGCTGGTATCACGACGTTTGTGGCTCAAAACAGAGGAGCGAACAAGAAGCAGCGTATCCTTAAAGGGGTGCGTGTCGGTATGCTGCTAGAAAATATCTATGGAATTATAATCGGGGTAATCGTATTGATTTTTGCAAAACCGATTATGTCCTTGTTCCTTTCGACGGAGGAAAGTAAATCCATCGCTTTGGGTGCCCTATATCTGACCTATATGGCTTTCCTATATATCCTTCCGGCAAATACGAATGGTATTCAGGGTTTCTTTCGTGGTATGGGACAGATGAATATAACCTGGCAGTCGACCTTTGTACAGATGCTGTTCCGCGTCCTGTTTGCTTACCTTCTGATACCGCATCTTGGGTTTTCCGGAATCGCTCTTGCATGCTTTGGAGGATGGGCAGCTATGCTGATTTATGAAGTTCCGAAGCTGATAAAATGGGTAAAAGAAATGAAAAATCAGCCGGAAAACATCTAAATAAAAGATGTTTTGATATGACTTATGACACTCCTATCAAGAATGGGATCTTATGTGCGAAGCTCCCAGGGTAAGAAAAATTCATAATATCTTCTTTTATCGCGAATACTAAATATGAAAATTATTAAACTCTACTATGCGCAGAAAAGTGCGCAGGAAAGGGAAAGGTTGAAAGAATTTCATTCTTTCAACCGGAGATTTGTGCTACGCACAAAGTCTCTAGACTTTGAAAGGAGCATGGTTATAAAGATGATTATAAACGATAAAAAAGATATTGATTTGAAGATCAAGGAGCAAAAAAATGCGTTTTATATCGGCGATAGCATCGGCAGTGCAATAGCAGTCATAACATTTCAGCCACAAGGCGAGAAAGCGATTGTAATAGACCATACCTTTGTAAAAGAGGAATATAGGAATCAGGGCATCGCCCATAGTTTGGTTATGAAAGTTGTAGATTATGCCCGCAGGGAGAATAAGAAGATTGTTCCGCAGTGCTCTTATGCAAGAGAGATGCTGACAGCGGATGACCGTTTTGAAGATGTACTGTAAAGCTGCCAGTGCTTATTATACAATGAAATTATGAATAGGAAGTGCCTGAACATATAAAAGGCCCTATTCATATTTAGGGGTTCTATATGACTCATGGCACTCCGATCAATTTTAGAAAAGATAACAATTTTATGAAGTACACTTACTGTTTTACGAAGGAAGGAATTTAGAAAGGTCAGGTACGATTATGTTAAATATAGGCTGTCATTTATCCGTATCCAAGGGATACCGGGCGATGGGAACGCAGGCGATAAAAATAGATGCCAATACGTTTCAATTTTTTACCCGTAATCCAAGAGGAAGCAAGGCAAAAGCGATTGATGCTAAGGATGCGGATGCATTGCTTAAGATAATGGAGGAACACAATTTTGCACCGATTATCGGTCATGCGCCCTATACCTTGAATCCGGCGGCTGCGGATGAACGGGTAAGAGAATTTGCCTTAGAAGCTATGGAGGATGATTTAAAACGAATGGAGTTTGTTCCTCATAACTTCTATAATTTCCATCCGGGAAGTCATGTGAAGCAGGGAGCAGAGGAAGGGATTAAAAGGGCAGCGGAGGTTTTAAACCGGATTCTTAAGCCAGAGCAAAGTACTCTTGTATTGATTGAAACCATGGCGGGGAAGGGAACCGAGATTGGAAAAACTTTTGCAGAGGTTCGAAACCTTTTAGACGGAGTATCGTTGCAGGAAAAGATAGGAGTCTGCCTTGACACCTGCCATATCTTTGATGCGGGATATGATATTGTTAATGACCTTGACGGTGTTTTGGATGAGTTTGATCAGATCATTGGACTTCACAGGCTAAAAGCAATCCATCTAAATGACAGTAAGAATCCGATCGGAAGCCATAAGGACCGCCATGAAAAAATCGGAGAAGGTGCGATCGGATGGGATGCTTTCGTAAGAATTATCAACCATCCAAAATTACGTCACCTTCCTTTCGTATTGGAAACACCAAATGAAATCGAAGGTTATCAAAAGGAAATTGAGATGCTTCGGGCAGCTTACCAGGATGCATAGAAAATCTATACATATAGAAAGCCGCCCTTAAAGAGAATTATAAATGCACAGAATACTATGTTTCCGATGGTTTATCAATGTATAAATTGTGTAAATTGATGAAGTTCGTTCTATAAGTAGGTTTTGATACGAAATCATTATCAGGACAATGAATACGGTGGAAATTAGTACTAAAAAACAAATTCAACGGTTACGGAAGCGATAATCTCCTTCGTGCCCGGTTCGACTGGAGTAGGAACCATGCTTTCTCTTGTCGAAAACATGACGGAAAATGGAATAGGAGCAGCGCTGTTCTCCGTTATCTTTGCAGGTATTGGATTCACGGCAGTTCCGAGGCTTGATGCAATGGAACTTGCCTTCTGATAAGCGTTCTGAACAGCGAGGTTAAGAGCCTGCTGATAATACAGGTTGATGTTGGAGACTTCAAAATTAACAAAATCAACAACATTGGCACCGGCACTTACTGCGGTATCAATGATGGATCCGACGGTATCCATATCGGACGTACGAATTTCAAATATATTGCGAACCAAATAACCGCGATCGATTCGGGTGCCGTTTTCAAAATCAAATTGACGGTTAGCGGTATATTGGAAGGTCTTTATATCCGTGATTCCCAACTGCTGTATGGCATCCAGGAAGGACTGGCTAAGTCTTGCATTTTCTTGCTGTGCTGTAGTTAGATTCTCATCCATGGTTTGGACGCCGATGCGTAGAACGGCAATATCTGGAATGGCGGTTACCTGCCCCTGTCCGTTTATAATCATGGTATTATTTCTAAGATTACTGGTGTGGTTATTGGAATAATTCAAAGCATTACCTCCTAATTAACAATCCTTGACGATTCATTATATGCGGTGCTTCTAACAGATATTGATATAAGGCACTTTTTTATCGTATAGGAAATTGCGTCCTATACGACAAAAAACCTCCATGCGAACATAGTTCGCATTGGGATGACGCACTCAGCACGTAACGAATACATGAAACATGTATTCGTAGGATATTTATCTGCCTGTGGCAGAACGCGCCCAGCCCGAGAGTTTACCTTGGCAAACTCTTTGCTACTTGATGCATTTTGTTCATGTATGCAAATTAAGTGGTATATCGGAGGGATTCGTGGTAAAATAATCCTTGGACAAAAAATAATTCGTGCCAATATTAATTACAGAGGCAAGCATGGTGCAAGGAAGGCTTTATTGGTTTGATGATAAGTTGATATGAAAGAAAAGAGGTAAAAATATGAGAGCTTATGAAAGATTAATAAATTATACAAAATATGAAACCGGCTCCTTAAGCGGCTGTGATACCTGCCCCAGTACATCTTCCCAGTTGGAATTCGGCAGGGCATTGGTGGAGGAAATGAAGCAGCTTGGAATAAAGGATGCTGCAATGGATGAGAATGGGTATGTCTTTGGAACCATTGAAGCAAATATCGCGAACTGGTCCGGTCCTGTAATCGGATTTATCAGTCATATGGATGTTGTTCGGGATGTTCCGTATGAGAATATTAAGCCAAGGGTGGTACAAAATTACGATGGCGGAGATATTCTTTTGAATGCGGATAAGAAGATCGTATTAAGTCCGAGGGAATTTGATACGCTTAAGAAATATGTCGGCTGTGATTTGGTCGTTACCGACGGAACAACCCTACTTGGTGCGGATGATAAGGCAGGGCTTGCAGAAATTCTTACGATGGCGGAAAAATTGCAGCAAAATCCGGAGATCAAGCATGGAACGATTAAAATCGGATTCACGCCGGATGAGGAAATCGGACGAGGTGCTGATTTATTCGATGTAAAACGGTTCGGTGCGGATTATGCCTATACCGTTGACGGAGCATCATTCGGAGAAGTAGAGTATGAGACCTTTAATGCAGCTTCCGCCAAAATCACCATAGAAGGAGTTAATATACATCCGGGATCGGCAAAGGATAAAATGAAGAATTCCATGCTGATTGCGATGGAGTTTAACTCCATGCTTCCGGAAAACGAGAGACCGGAGCATACCGAACAATACGAAGGCTTCTTCCATCTTAATTATATGGAAGGAAATGTAGACCAGACGGTATTTGATTACATTATTCGGGATCATGATTTGGATAAGCTTAATGAGAGAAAGGCACTTATTGAGCAGATTACAAAGAAGCTAAATGAAAAATACGGGAAAGATACGGTTACGCTGGAAATGAGAGATCAGTATTATAATATGGCGGAAAAAATCAAACCGCACTGGCACCTGATCGACACCGCATATGAAGCAGTAAAGGAGGTTGGAGGGATCCCTTGCAGCGAACCGGTCCGCGGGGGAACGGATGGTTCCAGACTTTCCTTTATGGGACTGCCATGCCCGAACCTGGGAACCGGATCGCATAATCACCACGGTAAGATGGAGTATGCCTGCGTACAGGCAATGGATCAATGCGTTGAGCTGCTGATTAAAATAGCTGAAAAATACGGACAGAAGAAGGAAGGAAAGTAAGAAAAGTAAGGAAAACCAACAGTTTTTAATAGATGCAAATGAATTTTTAATGTAGACGAGCGCATGGTATCTATTTGAAATAATGCGGCTGTGATTCCATTGGTTTTTAACGGTCAGCAGTTCATTAGGATATCATGCGCTTTGTATTTATTTTGTCGATGGATGGTTTTTCTATTGCTTACCATTCCTTCAAGCGATGGTATAGATATAGGGGAGTAAGGCGGTCCACATTAGATGGGTCAGATCTACAATGCTGTAAATTAAAATGGATAGATTGATGCTGATATTAGAAACCTTCAATTCCTGGTAGACTTGCGCCGGTTTCATCTCCTCGGAAATGGTTACTTTCCTTATTTCCGTATATAAGTAATAAAGCATGAGTGCCGGAAAAATAACTTTGAAAAGAAGACTGACAAAGGGACGTTCCACGAGCTTTGCCATAATGAAATTGGCTTCCCGAAAAAAACCGGTTCTTAAGAGAAGCAAAGTCATGAATATATCTATTACATTTAAAAGGTAAAGAATGATCAGTTTTTTCTTTATTGAATCCAGATTATAGTCTTTGATAAAGGCTACCATAAAATACACCTCCTTGCATACAATTATTTCCAATATTTTGAAGTACAAACATTATATCATAGTATTTGAAAAATAAAACTACAATTTATTCTTCGGGGTTATGTATTAAAGTAATCTGGATTTTACATGGGTAGAGTTTTAGCTTTACTTCGGTAACCTAAGTAAATTTCCTGTATTAAATTTACCGCAGAACAATTTTAGTGTATAATAAATTATAAAGTTTCAATCATTCGTATAGAAGGAGGTATGAAGGTGCAGGATGAGAAGCGATTTGCAGTGCTAATTGACGCAGATAATGTATCTGCGAAATATATCAAATATATTTTGGATGAAATATCAAACTACGGTGTTGCCACCTATAAAAGAATCTACGGTGATTGGACAAGGCCGAACACAGCCTCATGGAAGGATGTCTTACTGGAGAATTCCATTACACCGGTGCAGCAATATGGATATACGGTGGGGAAGAATGCTACCGATTCTGCTATGATTATTGATGCGATGGATATCCTGTATTCCGGTAATGTGGAGGGGTTCTGTATTGTTTCCAGTGACAGTGATTTTACAAAGCTTTCTTCCAGACTTCGTGAGTCCGGGATGCTGGTCGTGGGTATGGGCGAAAAGAAAACACCGAAGCCATTTATCGCTGCCTGTAATCAGTTTAAATATCTTGATATCATCGCCCAGACGGAACAAAGTTCGATTGAACTTGAAATGAACACGGTGATCCAGCATGAGACCGCAAAGGAAACCAATCATGGAAAGGGCAATAATAAGTCAGGAAAAAATATTCCCGTGGAAAATGAAAATAAATCCGTCGGAGACAGCAATATGGCGGACAGCAATGTAAGTGATACTGCCGAAGCCGTGAAAAACATGACCGATATCAGCGTTATCAAAACAGCGATCATGAAAATGATGAATGAAATTGATGAAGGCGATCAGCGAATGAATATGGGAGAGCTTGGCAGCCGTCTTGTGAAGCGTTATCCGGATTTTGACGTACGTAATTACGGCGATACGAAGCTATCAAAATTCTTAAGAAAGTTCGATTTTCTGGATATCAAAACCGATGGGAAGGGCAGTAGTATGTGGGTCTCCCTCAAAACGGTCGGAGAACAGGGAAAGGATATGAATCCAACTCCGGCGAAACCAAAGCGGAAGAAAAGAAGAAATAGTAAGAAGAACAACAAGAAGGCGTAATAGATAGAAAGCCTCCGTGAAAAGTGAAAAGCTTTGCAGAAATAGGTGAGAAGTGGAAAAAATGGAAGTAAATGGAATTCAAATCGTCATTGAACGAAAGAAGATAAAAAATATGTATCTTAGGCTTCTGCCCCCGCAGGGAGCGGTTCATGTCTCTGCACCGGAACGTATGCCGGAGGAAGAAATAAGAAGATTTATACTTGCAAAGTATGATTGGGTAGTTAAGCAGCAGGTTCGAATACGGCAGATGCCAGAAAAAAAAGAGCTTACCTATGAATCCGGGGAAGAGGTTGATTGTTGGGGGAAGAAATATGTCCTGCAGGTGGTTCCTTCCGTGGAAAATGCAGGCGTTTCCCTTCTGGGGGATCATCTAATCCTTCGGGTAAAGCCGGACAGCCCGCCGGAAGCACGAGCGAAAGTCCTTAACGCGTGGTACCGGGAGGCGTTAACGAAAGTTATTCCGGAGCTGCTTCATAAATGGGAAAATGTGATTGGGGTAAAGTCCAGTGTATTTACGATTCGTGATATGAAGACCAGATGGGGAACCTGCAATATAAGAACCTGCAAGATCTGTTTTAACCTACAGTTGGCAAAGAAACCGAAGATCTGCCTGGAGTACGTGGTGGTTCATGAACTGGTGCATCTCTTGGAAGGCAGCCATAATAAGGTATTTAAAGCATATATGGATCAGTTTTTACCAAATTGGAGAGTTATTAAAAAGGAATTGAATTCTTAAATCCAATCCCTTTTTAATAACTCTTTTAATAAAGTAATATTTTCATGACCGATTTTTTGACCGATCTCATTTTCTATTTCCTCTTTTAGCTGCTGATTTTTAAGAAAGCAGGCTTCCCCGATCGGGGTAAGGTTAAGACATTTATTCCGTTTGTTATTTTCGACACGTTGCGTAGAGATGAAACCCTTGGAATCCAGTGTCTTGATACATTTATGGGTTGCCTGTCTGCTAATACCGAGTTGCTGGGTTATCTCCGGAATGGTAGGCTGTTTTCCATAGATCAAAGAAAGAATATACCATTCTGTATTGGTGACCGGAATCGAATTATTATGATTCCATTGCTCTTCCTTCTGCTTTTTTAATATACTCTGCTTTACAGATATCAAATCAATTAAGGTATCCTCGTATTTTTCCAAATTTATTCACCCCCCGCAGTAGTATACTCTGTGTAAGCGTAAATGTCAACTAAGTTGACAAAAATCAAATCATGTGTTATCCTATTATTGTAAACTCAGTAAACAGTAGGAATGGAGGTAGTAATGTTTCAACAAGGTGAATATATCGTTTACTCCTATCATGGAGTGTGCTTCATCGATGAAATCAAGGAGAGTACGATTGACAAAGTGACAAAGCTGTATTATATCATGCATCCTTTCAATGAGAAATCGAAGATCATGACACCGGTAGACAATGATAAGGTCAGAATGCGACCGGTTATGCCGGTGGAAAAAGCCGAGGAAGTTCTTGGTACAGTATCCTGTGATAATATATTTTCTATTACAGATCGTAAGAAGAAGGATCAGCTTTATACGCAGATTCTTAAGGATGGCAATCCAATGCAGTTAATAAAAGTCATTACCTCTATCTTGATTGATGAGCAGGAAAAGATCGCAGCGGGGAAGAAAATGTCTACTACCGATAAGAGATTTTTAGATAAGGCGGAGAGATTACTATATCCGGAATTATCTTTAGCATTAGGAACGGAAGTTGAAACAATCAGAGAAAGAGTAACCTCTTTGTTTCAAGAGGTGGTATAAGACATTGCTTTCGTTAGAAAGGAGTACTTGGGGATACTCCTTACTTAACGAGCATAGTGTGAATAGTCTCGCAAAAAACGGCTAAGCCAAAAGTCTTGTTAAATACAAGACTTAGAAAGAATAGCAAAAGCAGTTTAACAATTGAAGTCTTAATTTAACCGAATTTTGGTTAAATTAGGCTTATTTTTTTGTTGACCACTTTGTACAATCCCAAATCCTTGTGGCAATATCCTGATAGAAATCTGGTTCATGGCAGATGATCAGGATGCTTCCCTTGTAGGCGATCAGGGCACGTTTTAATTCTGCTTTTGCCTCTACATCCAGGTGGTTCGTAGGTTCATCTAAAAGAAGCAGATTGGTTTCCTTATTAATCAGCTTGCATAACCGTACTTTTGCCTGCTCTCCACCGCTGAGCACGCGAATCTGACTCTCGATATGCTTTGTGGTAAGACCGCATTTTGCTAAAGCGGAGCGGACCTCATACTGCGTAAAACCAGGGAAATCCTTCCATATCTCTTCGATACAGGTGGTTGTATTGCCCGGTGACATTTCCTGTTCAAAATATCCGATGCATAAGTAATCACCAAGCGTTACCTTGCCACGTAAGGAGTGAATTAATCCAAGGATGCTTTTCAGCAGAGTGGTTTTACCGATCCCGTTTGCTCCGATCAGGGCAATTTTCTCACCCCGCTCCATAGAGAGGTTTAAAGGGGAGGAGAGGGGATCCGTATATCCGATGACCAGATCCTTAGTCTGAAAGATATATTTCCCGGCAGCACGGGATTCCAGAAAATGAAATTCTGGCTTTGGCTTCTCTTTTGCAAGCTCAATTACCTCCATTTTATCTAATTTCTTCTGCCGGGACATTGCCATATTTCGGGTAGAGACCCGAGCCTTATTTCTTGCCACGAAATCTTCCAGCTCTTGAATTTCCTTCTGCTGGCGCTTGTAGGCTGCTTCCAGCTGCGTCTTCTTCATCTCATAAACCTCAAGATATTTATTATAGTCCCCCACATACCGGTTCAATTCCTGATTTTCCATATGATAGATGATATTAATTACGCTGTTCAGGAAGGGGATATCATGGGAAATCAGGATAAATGCATTTTCATATTCCTGCAGATAACGCGTCAGCCATGTGATATGCTGTTCGTCCAGGTAGTTTGTCGGCTCATCCAGTAGAAGAATGTCCGGTTTTTCAAGGAGCAGCTTACCAAGAAGCAGTTTCGTTCTCTGACCGCCGCTGAGGTCATCAACATCCAGGTCCAATCCCAATTCCTCTAATCCCAAAGCGCGTGCGATTTCGTCTATTTTTGTATCGATAACATAGAAATCATGCATCGTTAATAAATCCTGAATGGTGCCAAGCTCCTCAATCATTTCCGAAAGCTCCTCTTCGCCAGCATCTCCCATAACCTCGCAGATGTGATTCATTCTCTCTTCCAATTCATAGAGAAAGGAGAAAGCGGATTGCAATACATCCCGCAGGGTCATCCCATTTTCTAAGATGGTATGCTGATCCAGATAACCGACACGCACATGCTTTGCCCATTCGATTTTTCCTTCGTCCGGTTGAAGCTTCCCGGTGATAATATTCATAAAAGTGGATTTACCTTCCCCATTGGCTCCGACGAGTCCGATATGCTCCCCCTTTAACAGACGAAAGGATACATCAGTGAAAATCGCGCGGTCTCCAAAGCCATGGCTTAGGTTTGATACATTTAATATACTCATAAGAATAACCATACCTTTCTTGATTACCTGCAAACTTTGGGCCGCAGGCGTGGTATTTGCAAAGCGAATTAGTTCGTTTGCCCATGCTTTTTGGGCATAAATTCTGAAGAATAGCTGCTTTTGCTATTCTTGTAATGGCTCGCATTTTTTGCGAGACTATTCGCACTAACTCCTTTATAAAATAATAAATGGACCGAGAGGTCCTATACATTTGCATAATTGATATGAGTGCCAAAAGCTGATTTGTGCAAATTGATTGAGAATATTTGTTAAGAAGGCTTTCGATACTCAAATCATAATCACGAATCAACATTTTACACTATAAGTATGAAAATAACAATGCGGGAATTGCTATAGTACAGCTTTTTCGATAGGGATCTGCTGTAATAAATGCAGGATAATGTAACAAAAACTTGGCATACTAATAAAAATAGGTTATTGGAAAGGAGTGGGATTTATTAAACGGATGAATATACTGCCTCCAACATCACAAAAGGTTTTTCTGAATACGGATCCTTTAGTGAATGCGGAAATAAAGAAGCAGACGATTAAAAATTTGAAGGTATATAAAAATTGTTCCGAAGAAGAACTTACGGATCGTATCTGGCAGCTCGGACAGGAATGGGATACGGAAAGGATATTGGAAGCCACTGCTTCCGCATTTCTTGTCGTATGCTCCTTACTCGGAGTTAAAATCCGCCGTCTAGGCTTTATCCTTACCGGAGCAATCGGTTTATTTATGCTGCAGCATGCCCTGCATGGGTGGTGTCCTCCGCTTCCGCTGGTGCGTAAGTGGGGCATTCGTACAGCGGAGGAAATTACCGGTGAGAAGATGGCAATAAAGATGATGCGGGGAGATTTTAAAGAGAGGAATGCATCGGTCGAAGATTTGTTGAAAATGGTTGAAAAGCAGTAAAGAAGAAGTAGTGGAAGAGAGCCTGGCTTACCCGGTCGTAGGAAGCAAATAAATGATTTTATAAAGAGAGCGTGGTATCGAATGCATTATTTGATAAAAAAAGTGTTTAATCCGGAGATTTTTCAGGGAAAGTATAAAAACAAAAGATATTTCGAAGGCTGGTATTTTAAAATGATTGATCAAACGAAAGAGCATGCTCTCGTCGTTATTCCTGGGATAGCAGTCAATGAAAAGGATCCCCATGCATTTATCCAGATCATGTATCAGGGAAATCGGGTGGACTATATACGTTACGATATTGCTGATTTTTGGTTCAGTGAATCCCGGTTTGAGATTATGATTGGAAAAAACTATTTTTCCAGGGATCAAATCATTCTAAATATCCAGGGCAATGTGATCCATATAAAAGGCAGGCTTCATTTCTGTCATTCAATAGATTTTCCGAAGACACTGTATCATCCTGGAATTATGGGGCCGTTCTCCTATCTGCCATTCATGGAATGCTACCATGGTATCGTAACGATTCATCAGGATATCTATGGAGTAATTGCAATCAACGGCAAGACTTTAGATTACAATCATGGCTGCGGCTATATTGAGAAGGATTGGGGGCGCTCTTTCCCGAAGAATTGGATTTGGTTTCAATCAAACCATTTTCCAGATGGCAGGACTACAATTATGTTTTCGGTTGCGGATATTCCTTTCCTTGGAACTTCCTTTACGGGCTTTCTTTCCCTGTTTCGATATGAGGAGCGCATCCTTTTATTTACTACTTATACGGGGGCAAGAGTGCGGAAGCTTACTTATGATGACACCTCTTTATTGGTCGTGATCGAAGATCTCCGCTATCGGCTGGAGATGAAGGTGACGAATGCAGAGGGAGGAGTATTAAAAGCCCCGTGTTATGGGAAAATGAGCCGAACCATTCGGGAAAGCTTACATGCTGCTGTACATGTCAGATTATCAACCAGGCATGGGAGAGTACTTTATGAAGGAATCGGAACGAACACAGGACTTGAGATTAAGGATGAAAGTCTGGGGCTTTAAGAAAAACACATTATTGTTTGGAGGAAAATAGCATGGATGAGCATAACAATCAGGGAAAGGAAAAGGAACTGTTTTATAAGAAATGGTGGTTCTGGACTATCGTAGTTCTTCTGGTAATTATTTTATACGGTGCTCTTTCCGGGAACAAAAAGGATGGAAAACAGAAGGATACCGGATCGGATACGATATCACCAACCTTAGGAGCCGAGGAACCAAAGGAGATGGATGATAACGGTAGGCTTAAAGATGCGGATAATACGGAAGGACAGCAGAATGATAAAACAGGGCAAGACGGTATTGCCGAGGAGGAACGGTTTCGGGAAAATTCTGCCGCTGTACTTACCACATTAAATACCGGAAAATACAAGGTGGGAACCGATCTTCCGGAAGGACGATATAGAATCACCGGTGACGGCAGCGGTAATTTCTTTGTCTATGATACCAATGATGTCCCCTATGTAAATGAGATCCTGGGCGGTGGCGGTTTTGGTGTTGAAAGTGTAACGACAAATCTTAAGACAGGAGAAACGATTGAGATTTCAGGAATTAATAAAGCTACCTTTACGCCGGCAGAAACCACATTGTATAAGGACACCTTAACAACTGGTAACTGGATCGTTGGTCTGGATGTTCCCGAGGGAAGATATGATATTACGGGCGAAGGCGGCGGCAGCGGCAATTTGTTCGTTCATAATACCACGGGATGGATCGAAGTGAATGAAATCCTTGGGGGCGGAGAGTTTGGAGTAGAAAAAGTAACGGTAGAACTAAAGAAAGGATACAGTATTACGATCAGTGGGATGAACCGGGCCAAGCTTACTTTACTTTCTCGGGAGACACAATAGTGTCACACCTATGGAGAAGATTGGTTTTGCAAAAAAGCTGTGTAAAAATTGAGTAAAATCAGGAGAGAAATGAAAAAGATAAAAGCAGTTTAGGGGTAGGCTTTTTGTCTTCCCTAAATCTGCTTTTTAATAATATTCTCTATCTATATTCTAATATATTAGAACCCACATTCCTCGTTAACGATACATAATTTAATTCTATTACTATCTGCCTGCCCTTCAATTATTGAAAGAGTATTACAC
The DNA here is from genome assembly GCA_015057615.1 of Lachnospiraceae bacterium. Lineage (GTDB taxonomy): Bacteria > Bacillota > Clostridia > Lachnospirales > Lachnospiraceae > Mobilitalea. The sequence continues at coordinate 13,923 of SVEA01000110.1, forward strand.
ACTCTTTCCTTTGATACACAATCAACACACCTATTTAAAGTTACGCATGGAGGATTAAATCCTGCTCGTTTTGCATTTAAAGGACAGGATATATTTTTTACTCTTATTATTGCTTCGTTCAATGTAGCTACAATTTTGTTCTTTCCAACTATAATGATAACTTTATCTGGTCCAAAGGTAATTGCAGCCACTCTATTACCACTATGGTCTACATTAACAATTCGACCATCAATGGAGACAGCGTTTGAACCGGTAATATACCAATCTGTAATTAGTGCTTTCTTCTTTAAAAATCTGCATTCCTCTCTATCGGTTGCAAGTTCTTTATCATATACAATGTTACCTCTTTCTAATAGAGAATTCGTAATATTTATTTTTTGAAGTGTAATAGAATGTCCAATTCCAACGGTACATTCAATAGGTATGGTGTTTAATATATATGACTTAACCTCTTCTAAAGTCTCAAAATACTCTACTTCTATATTTCTCAATTTAAAGTTTTCCTTCAATTTACGAATGCTTTCGATATCCATCTCTATCCTCATTCTTTATTTGCATTATTAAGTACAAGTTTGATTAATGTTAATTATATCACCTATTACAATATAATAACAGTGTAGTGAGCATATGCAAGCTTGCTTGTAATATGCGATCGGAGCTAAAGATCATGAGTGTTCTTTACTCATGATATTATGTATATAATTAGACAAATATTGGTTCTTTTTCTAAATCATTGGATCTGCTTTTGCTCAGATTACAAAAATAAAATTCAATTTTGTTGCCGTTTACGGTATAATATGGGTTGCAAGATAAATAAACAAAAGCATGATAATTTTGAAATATAGCATTGTCCGACCGTTTTACATAGAATAAAACATTGGATAGTGAAAATAGTACATTTTTTAAATCCATTTTCTCTGCTATAATAAGATTATATTAGTTTCCTGTATAAACAAATACAATAATCAAGCAAGCCCTTCGTTCTTAGTTAAATCGGATATTCGCAATCCGCTTACGTTACTTCCCTGATGAGGTTACATAAGAGCTCGGGATATGCATTTGCTGTATACACAATTAATTCAACAAGAGAGTTTCGCGCGACCGCTTAAAAATAAGCAATGTTATGGAAAGGAGTAAGACATGAAATTTAGTAATGGATGCTGGCTTCAGAAGGAAGGAACCGAAGTGTTCTCCCCTGCGGAGGTATATTTTTCAAAAGTAAATCAGAGGGAAGTGGTGATCTGTGCACCGACCCATAAGATCAATCACAGAGGAGATACCCTTGGCGGAGTGAATCTAACCATTCGAATCACCTCTCCCGCACCGGAGGTTCTTCGGATTCAGACCAACCATTATCTTGGTGTCCGTAAGAAAGCACCGGAATTTGAATTGGATACCAATCCCGATCATGAGCTTCTCGTAAAGGAGCAGGACAATATGATCGAGGTGAAAAGCGGAAGTCTACGTGTCGTGATCCAAAAGGATAACTGGAAGATGACGTTCTACCGCGGCGAGGAGAAGGTTACCGACAGCGGAGCAAAGGATCTTGCCTATGTTAAGACCGATTGGAGAGGACTTGCTTATGATAACGGTGGGGAGGAAGACACCTACATGCGGGAACGGTTATCCCTATCCGTTGGCGAACTGATCTATGGTACAGGCGAGCGCTTTACTCCATTTATAAAGAATGGACAAACCGTGGACATATGGAACGAAGATGGCGGTACATCAACGGAGCAATCCTATAAGAACATTCCGTTCTATATTTCCAATAAGGGTTACGGTATATTCGTTAACCATCCAGAGAAGGTTTCCTTCGAGATCGGATCTGAGAATGTGAAGAAGGTTCAATTTTCTGTTCCTGGAGAAGGCTTGGATTACTTCCTGATTAACGGACCCTCCATGAAAGAAGTACTAATGCGCTACACAGATTTGACCGGGAAGCCCTCCCTGCCTCCGGCATGGACCTTCGGTCTGTGGTTATCTACCTCCTTTACCACCAATTATGATGAGGAAACTGTTAACCGTTTCGTGGATGGTATGCTGGAGCGGGGAATTCCTTTAAAGGTATTCCATTTTGACTGCTTCTGGATGAAGGATTTCCATTGGAGCGACTTTACCTGGGATTCCAGAGTGTTTCCAGATCCTGCGGGAATGCTAAAGCGGCTGAAGAAAAAAGGTCTTAAGATCTGTGTATGGATCAACAGCTATATTGGTCAGGAATCCTCCATGTTCGCAGAGGGAGTGGAAAATGGTTACTTTGTGAAGCGGAAAAACGGTAATGTATGGCAGTGGGATATGTGGCAGCC
>SVEA01000011.1 GCA_015057615.1 Lachnospiraceae bacterium
TGGGCTGGCAGCCTGCCACTGCTATCTAAATCCATAAAAACTATGAAAAAGCTTCATAGGGGGGGATTGTTGCGTCTTTTTGCTAACAAAGAGACGTTTTCATAATAAAAGCCTTCGTAGCAAATATTCTTCGCCACTTTACACTAGATCAAGGTATACCTTTAAGTAATCGGAAACAATATTTTAATACGCAACTGTTTGAAGTCGTTGGTACTTAGAACACGTATTTTACGTTCTTATGTACCATTACGTACTTCAATCCAAGTACTGCGTTTTATGCAGTGCTTTGGGAATTAACGTGTTGCGAATGAAATTTGTTTCCTATTACTTGTCAATGCATAAATTGTGTAAATTGACAAAACTGATTTACAAATCAATCTCACCGTCAAATACCTTCACCGCCGGACCTGTCATGAAAACCCGGTCCAATTTTTCATCATAGCGTATCGTCAAATCACCGCCGAGAAGCGATACCGTTACCTCATGGTCGGTAAAGCCGTTGAGGATGCATGCGATCACACAGGCACATGCGCCCGTTCCGCAGGCTAAAGTTTCTCCGGCACCGCGTTCCCATACACGCATCTTAATATGGCTGCGGTCTATCACATGGACAAATTCAGTATTCACTCTCTCCGGGAACATTTCATGATGTTCAAAAAGAGGACCAATCGTTTCTATCGGAAGGTTCTTCGTATCGTCAACAAAGACCACCGCATGGGGATTTCCCATTGACACACAGGTGACCTCATAAATCGTATCACCTACAGTAACCGGCTCCCTAACAACGATCTCTTTATCGGAAATGACCGGAATCAGGAACGGCTTTAAAACCGGTTTTCCCATATCCACCGTTACCAAAGTAACTTCGCCGTCCACCACCGTTAATTCCAGATCTCTTACTCCGCTTAATGTTTCAATCTGAAGGTGCTTTTTATTCGTCAGTTTATTATCATAGACATACTTTGCAACGCATCGGATCCCATTTCCACACATTTGCGCCCGGGATCCATCATAATTATACATATCCATCATAAAATCAGCGATCTTTGAGGTTCGGATCAAGATAAGTCCATCGGACCCGATACCAAAATGCCGGTCACTTACCCTGCGGGCAGTCTCCGGTATGCTATCAATGACATCCTTCGTACAATCAACATAGACATAGTCATTTCCACAACCCTGCATCTTTGTAAATCTCACTAGCATCACCTTCCTGTTCTTAAATCTTAAGAAAATCGGATCATTTACTCTCTTATTGACTGCTATTATAGCAAAATACGATCCCCTGGTAAAGACTTCATTTATAATACTGGTAAAATAGGAACGCTATTCAACACAATATTACCAAAAAAGATAATTTTTTACAAAATTGTTGTAAGTTGTGGAAAATTATTATATACTAAGGGAAGTAATTTTATTGGGGGTATGCATTTTGCAGATAAGTGAGATTCAAATAGGCGCAAAGATAGAGATCGAAGTAAAGTACAACGGAAGGAATGTAAGCTTTCGCAGCCAGGTTGTATTAATTCAGGATTCGTCTATTATTGTAAATGCCATAACTGTAGATGATCAAACCCTGGGTTTTACCGAGAATTGTCAAATAAATTTTCTATATATTGTAGATGGTAAGGTTTTTGCCTGGGAAAATGTAACCGTTAAATTGATAAAATACGAAGGTAAACTTTACCACCTGATTGTGCTGAGCGGGGAAGGCATGCCCTATAACCGCAGAAATTCTTACCGTATGTATATCGGCGAGGATATGCCACTTTATATCAATACCGCCAGCGGGTCAAGCGCAATCAATGTATTAGTAAAAGATATCAGTGAAAATGGTGTCGCTTTTATTACAAAGGATGACCTTAGCATTAATCGTACCTTTCGGCTAAAGCTGAAGGATAACAATCGGTTCATTACGCTATCCGGAATTATTATTCGTAAGGAATATCTGGAGCATCTGCAATCCTATCTGTATGGATGCCGGTTTAATGAAAACAATTCCATACTTAGCAGATACATCGCACAAAGGCAGATTGATCTGCTGCGGAAGAAATCCAGCAGTTCCATGCTCAGCCAGAATCGGACGAGACACATTTTAAGACAGAAACCAAATCGACATAGATAAGTAGCAAAGAGTTTGCCTTGGCAAACTCTCGCGCTGAGCACGGTTGGCAAAGCCAATATATACCTAACGTGCGAGTGCGCATCCTATACGGAGCGCTTTTTATGTTATAGATAAGTTCGGAGAACTTTCCTATAACATAATAAAAATTACCCGGATAGGAACAGAAATTCGTAACCGGGTAATTTGATCTATTTCTTCTGCCTCTTTACTATTCTATCACTATCAATTCTTGTTCGTGACAATATTTTTCTCTTTTTCCTCCTTTTCATCCAGGAAGATAAATTGATATAATTCCTTAATATTATTCTCCCACTCAAGCACCAGCGGAGAGGATACCCCGTTATATTCATCCGGATCATCAAACATTCCGTTTACCGGGATTCGCATTGTCTCCATAGTGGTTATTTTATTTTCAACGATTGCCTCCAGCATTGCTTCGATCTGTGCTTGTGTGACATCCGTTTTGACATAGCCGAGACATTTCTTTGTAATGGACAATAATTCAAACAGATTCTTATTCTTATATTTGTTAAAAACCGCCGTCATTACCCTTCGCTGGCGGAGCGTTCTTCCGTAATCATCATTGGAGCCTCCCAGGGTTGGAACTCTGCGTACCCGGCAGTAACCAAGTGCCTGATTTCCATTTAAATTATTCCATCCGGGCACCACTTTCCGATATGCCCGATTCGAGATATAATTACTTTTATTCAGATATTTTGCCTCTTCCTCGCCAAGCTCAATGGATATTCCGCCAAGAAGATTAATCGCCGCCTCAAAGGCTTCAAAATTAACCGACGCATAACCATCAATCTTGATCCGATAGCTCTGCTCTATGGTTGTTATTAACAGGCTTGCACCGCCCTTTGCATAGACTGCATTCAGCTTCCGCGGAGTATAGCCGGAAGGCGTCACCAAGGTATCCCGAAGTAACGAGGTCAGCTTGATCGTCCTATCCCTGGTATTGATCGACGCAAGCAGCATCGCATCCGTATTCTTTGCTCCCTTGATCTCTTCGATACCAAAGATTAAAAAATTGCTTACATAATCCTCTTGCCTTGGAACAATCGCCGGCTCGGCAGCATTTTCTTTTGCATCATTTAACTTGGTATAATCAAAATCGTTTTTACGATAGGAATCTTCTATTTCTCCCGATACGGCTAAGGAATCTCCTTTCTCTTCTTCCATACGATCTACCTGTTCTATACTGTCATGAATAAAATCCCCTGCAATCCGGTAGATAATTCTTCTGCCCGGCTTTGTTTTCACTAAAAAGATGACCGATAAGCATAGTACAGCGACCGCAATACCGGCAATGGTGAAAGAACGTTTTAAAATTTTATTTCTCCTAAAAGCTTTTTGATCTTCCTCTTCGCTTCCGGATAACTCGTCGTTTACCTGCTGCTTTAACGCTTCGTTAAAGGCATCCCAGTCCAGATCAAGATCATATTCCTCCGTCGTATCTATGTGAATGGAGATATCCTCTCTTTCTTCCTCGGTATCATGCTTGGATAAGTTCGTGTTTTCCCCCTTTTTCATGTTCGCATCCTTTCAACGTTACATAACGTATCGTTTTTTATAAAAATTTCATTTATGCGCACGGAATTATCCATTGCCGAAACCCAATGGAATCGCAGCTGCCGGATAATTCTAGTAAATGGTAAATCCTTCAAATTATTTTACCATCAACTTTTCTCAATGTCAAACAAAGAAATTAGGCGAAAATAGTAATTGCATCCGGAACAATTTTAATCTTCGTTGATGTACCGCCGGGTTCATATTCCCCGTCAATGGTCCAGGAGGTGTGCTCCTTCATTGTGAAGGTTGCCTCCGTTGTTTTTAAGAAGACAATCATTTCATTATCACTCTCCTTCTTGGAAAGGAAGAGGATGATTTTATGCAAATCCAAAGGGGTTTTTGGAGATTTTACAAGAATCAGCTCGAGAAGTCCATCATTTAAGTCCACCTGGTCCGCATCCAGCTTTACGATACCGCCAATCGAAGTAGAATTACTTACTGCTCCGAAGATATAATCATCCTCATATACCTCACCATTGGCCTCTACCCGCACATGATACGGGTGAATACTGGGAATATCCTTAACTCCTTCTAAGACATAAGCCAGATGGCCTATGATATTTTTTGAAGATTGTGGTGTTGAATACGAGCTTCCGGTAAATGCACCGAAGGAAGCAATATAGTTAAAATACCTTTTATCGTTAAAGCAGCCAATATCTATGTTCTTTTTCTGCCCTGCCATGATGGTCTCAGCCGCAACATCAATCCGGCTTGACAGATTAAGGCTGGTTGCAAAATCGTTGGTAGTCCCAGCCGGAATGTAACCGACCGGTATTTGAACTCCCAGCTGCATAACCCCGGATATTACCTCATTTAGTGTTCCATCGCCGCCACAGCAGGCGATGATATCATTTTCTAAAGCGTGGTCTAGCACAAGCTGCGTGGCATGACCTTTCGCTTCGGTCGATTTCATGTTAACTTGATAACCGTTTTTGCGAAATAACTCTGCCATACGGAAACGGCTCGCCTTTGTACTCATTTTACCTGCAATCGGGTTTATAATTAATAAGATTTTCTTTTTATCCTTCATTAGCATGGGCACCTCTTTGTAAATACTTCTTTTTACTAGTTTTATTGTTATGTTAACTACTTTATACAGTGTTTTAGCAAAATTAGCAATAGTATTTTCTATATTAGTTAAATTATCCCCCAAATAAGTACTGATCCATACAAAATACAAGCTTGCATTTTTAACATATTTCCTGTAGGAGGGCAAGCTTTAAATACCTATTCACCTTTATATTTTGCTTTTTCGACGGCATTTTACCGCATATGCCCCGTGAGATATTGACATTAAAGTTGGTTTAACCTTTATAATACTCTTTGTGTGTTTTTAAACAACAGAAAGAACCGTCATCGGCTTCACTTGGTTAAGAAGCTAGGAAAGGCTTTTATTTTATAAAAGGGGAACGATATCATGAGAGCATTAGAGGTAAGCCTGAGGCAGGAGGTCACACGCAGCGACGCATTGACCATTATGACCTGGATGGAGGATAACGAGGTTACCAGATATCTAAATGAGTTATCGAACATATCACAGGAAATTTACCAGGCAGTAAACCGCGTCAATATGTATATCATGACGCATTTATTTAACCGCAATGGCAGTTTCTTCGTGGTCTGCACAGAGGATAATGAGCCGATCGGTTTCATAAAGCTTGTCCGAAAGGTAAAGGATGCGGAAATTGTCGTAGTGATTGGAGATAAGGAAAAATGGGGAATGGGATTTGGTACCGAAGCCATTATTCAGGGCTTAAACCAGGCATTCTTCGAATGGAGAATTCCCCGTGTAATCGCAAAAATAGATCCGGACAACGCAAGATCCATTAAAGCCTTTAAAAAAACCGGATTTCAATTTGAAAAAGAACTGGCACATACGAATCTTTACAGCATCACATTGGATCAATACATCCATCTGTTAAATTAGCAGCTTTGATGGTATAATAAAAGCGTAGTGAAAATATGCTCACTGCGCTTTTATTTTTTTATCGTATAGGAAATTGCGTCCAAGGCAAACTTTTTATGCTACTTGAATATAAGCTACTGGAGAAGGTGATACTGGATTGAAGAAAACATTTCACATCGGAGAATTATCGAAGCTCCTGGGAATACCAAAATCAACGCTTCGTTATTGGGAAAAGGCAGGACTGATAACATCTCCAAGAAACACGGAGAATAATTATCGTAAATATTATCCCAGTACGATCTATACCATATCCGATTTGGCGCATTACCGGTGCCTTCGTATGTCCTTGCAGGATATGAGAAAGCTGCCGCAGCTTTCCCCCTATGAGCTAGCGGATTCCTTGACCGACCTAGATCATAATTTAGACCAGCAATTGGAAGAACTCTATACCGCGAAGGAATATATTCATCGGAAAATCCAGTACATCAAGGAGTACAAAAGGCTCTGCCAGAAAGAGTACCGGGCGGAGGATCCGGATTATAAGAAAGTCTATCTCTTTTCCATTGAGGATACCGATGCATGGTCCGAATATATCAAGGACCAGTATCAAAGCATTCTTCTCTATCATACGAAGGATAACCGACTTGAAACCGGACTTGTGGTTCCGACCGCAGAGGATTCCCCGCAGATTTGGAATAAAGACCGGAACGCCTCTTACGTTTCCTTTGTTCTAAAGGTGGGTTATAGTAATCCGTCACAGGATGATTTTAAGCCTCATCTGGATCACCTGCAGAATCAAGGCTATAAAGTAACGAATATTCTGGCAAGGTATTTATTTTCCGCCTGTGATGATAAATATTACGACTATTACAAAGCATTTGCAGAAGTTTATAAGGAGGAATAATTTATAATATATCATTACCCGACATCTTGACAAAAACCTTTCCTTTATTATATCATGAACTGAAAAACATATTCATGACCTTTGGCTGCGATCGCACATTGCATGCAAACTTGCATATGCTCACTCGGCTAAATCAATCCGCTTTTCTAGTGGACATAATGATGAATTGGTTTCATTGATAAATTGGAGGTTATATTTTGACTGATTATAGTAAGGAAATAAAAAAAAGGAGGACATTTGCGATTATCTCCCACCCGGATGCGGGTAAGACAACTTTGACGGAAAAGCTTCTCTTATACGGCGGAGCTATTAATCTTGCCGGTTCCGTAAAAGGAAGAAAGACAGCAAAACATGCCCTCTCCGACTGGATGGAGATTGAAAAGCAGCGTGGTATCTCCGTTACCTCTTCCGTTATGCAATTTAATTATGACGGTTTTTGTATTAATATATTGGACACACCGGGACATCAGGACTTCTCCGAAGATACCTATCGTACCTTAATGGCAGCCGATTCCGCCGTCATGGTCATCGATGCCTCCAAAGGTGTGGAAGCACAGACGAAAAAATTATTTAAGGTATGCGTGATGCGTCACATCCCAATTTTTACATTTATCAACAAAATGGACCGGGAAGCAAGGGATACCTTTGAACTTCTGGATGAAATCGAGGAGGTACTTGGAATCCATACCTGCCCCATCAATTGGCCGATCGGATCCGGCAAGAACTTCAAAGGGGTATATGACCGAAGTACCCAGAAAATCATGCGTTTCTATGCGTCCCATAACGGTCAGAAGGAATTAGACGCCCTCGAAGCAGAGCTTGGCGATCCCAGCCTGGATTCCCTTATCGGTAAGGAGAACCATGCTGTATTATCCGATGAAATTGAACTTCTAGATGGCGCCAGCAGTGAATTTGATATTGATCGGGTATTAAAGGGCGATCTTACGCCCGTTTTCTTTGGATCCGCATTAACAAACTTCGGTGTGGAAACCTTTTTAAAACACTTTCTGACAATGACAACTCCGCCCCTGCCAAGGAATTCCTCAATCGGGCCAATTGATCCGGTGACAAATGATTTTTCAGCTTTCGTATTTAAGATTCAGGCAAATATGAATAAAGCCCACCGGGACCGTATTACCTTCATGCGAATCTGTTCCGGGAAATTTAGTGCCGGTATGGAGGTTTTCCATATGCAGGGCGATAAAAACATCCGCCTGTCGCAGCCGCAGCAATTGATGGCGGATGATAGAAAGATCATTGAGGAAGCCTATGCAGGAGATATTATCGGCGTCTTTGACCCCGGTATTTTCTCGATCGGAGATACCTTGTGCACGCAGGATAATAAGTTCGCCTATGAAGGGATTCCTACCTTCTCTCCGGAACATTTCGCCAAGGTCCGGCAGGTGGATACGATGAAACGGAAACAATTTTTAAAAGGGGTAAAACAGATTGCGCAAGAGGGTGCCATTCAGGTATTCCAGGAATACAATACCGGTTTGGAAGAAATCATTGTCGGTGTGGTTGGTACCCTTCAGTTTGACGTTCTAAAATTCCGATTGGAGAACGAATACGGCGCAGAGATTCGGATGGAACCTCTTCCTTACGAGTATATCCGGTGGATCGAGAATAAGGATATTGACATCCGCTCCCTCGGGGTTTCCTCCGATACAAAGAAGGTGAAGGATATGAAAGGGCATCCTCTTCTTCTGTTTGTTCATCAATGGAGTATTCAGACTGCCCTGGAGCGAAACGAAGGCTTGAAGCTTTCCGAGTTCGGCAGGTCATAATCGAGGGAGCATGCTCCTACCGGTACTCCCTTCTGCAAACAAATTAAGATATGAGTGACAAAGCCGATTTGTTAAGAAGGCTTTGGTCACTCATATCTTATTAAATAGTATGTACACAATATAGCAGAAAAATGATATAAGAAAGAATCGTTCCGCCGCAGGTTCCATCCTTTCTTATATCATTTTTCTTGTTTTGCAGCTTTCTAACGCTTACTCTGCTGCCCATCCGTTCTTTCACTATTTTAAAGTACGTTGTCCTACCGATTGATAAATGACACCACTTCTTTGTTAAACTTCTCTTTTTCCTCATAGAACAACGCATGCCCGCTGTTCTCAAACGGAACCAGCCTGGAATTACGAATTCCCTTATGCAGCGCCTCTCCAAGCGTAAAGTAGCAGACTGCATCATGGATTCCGTGAAGAATTAGAGTCGGCGCATATATTTTACCCATATCATTGAATAGCTCTTCCTCATCCAGCCATGTATTGGCTACCGCAGCTGTTGCCCATCCTGCCGCTTGCAGCCCCAACTGAAAGAACCATTCCTTTAAAGGCTCGCCCACTGGCTGATAGAAGAACATCTCCCCGAACCCCTGCAGCATCTTTGGACGATCCGTTAACGTTCCGTCAATAATGTCCAATATGGCTTTCCGGTCCTGACCATAGGGGAAATAAGGACGTTTAATCAGGCTTGGTGCAGCTGCGGCGCAGAGAACCAGTCTTGCAACTCCGTAACCGTTATACCTTGCCATGTATCGAATGGCGATCGCACCGCCGGTGGAATGACCAAGGAGCGTAACCTCCTTTAACTCCAGCACTTCCATGATACACCGGACATCATCCGCAGATCGGTTATAATCGTATCCGTGCAGGGGCTTATCCGATTTACCAAACCCTCTTTGGTCAATACCGATACACCGGTATCCCATCGCGGCAAGCTGATTAAATTGGTATTCAAACAGCCTATGGCTTCCCGGCCAGCCATGCAAGAATACGATTGTCTTACATCCTTCCGGATTTAAATCCTCGACATACAGATTGACATTGTGTTCAACATTAATAAAATAACCCAAGAGTATACCTCCGGTAAATGTGGTTAATTCATTTTATTCTGTGGGAGGATTTCAGTGATTGGCTATTTCAAATTCGGATTTTCTTTTCCGCAATTCGGACAAAACGAACTTTCCTGCGGGTAAGTCGCTCCACAATTCCGGCATTTTCGATTGCCTTTCGCTATCGCGATTTCCTCTTCGTATCTGGCAATCTCTGCATCACATTTCTCGATTGCTTCGATAACATCAGCGATTTCTTCCTCCGGGTCATCTTTTAATAATTCATAACACTTCTTACCTAATTTATAGTACAGCTTTGACCGGCTTAATTCCGTTTCCTTTAACTGTACATTTAATTTCCCCATTTCGGCAACATCCTTAGCGAAATTAGCAACTTCTTTCCCTGTCGTAGTAATTGTATCACCTAATTTATCAAAGATATCCATACTAATAAAACCTTCCTTTCATAAAATACATACATCATTAATTATTAACGTTATTTTCCTATTCTACCATGAACCCAAAAACAGTTCATGATTTTTCGCTCCGATCGCACATTGCAAGCAAGCTTGCCTATGTTCACTACGCTGTTATTATATCACATCGTTTCCTATTATAAAGCAACAGAAATAGGAAAACTTAAGAAAAAAAGAGGCTACTGCATTTTCATTCTCCTTTGTTCAATGCAGCAACCTCTCTCGGTTTCATATCATAAAATGTCGTCTTTATTTTGATTTATTTTCTAACGCCCATACTTTTGAGCATTAAATTTAGAAGAATAGCGCTTCTTGCATTCTTATTCCAGAAGGTACATCACCGCCTCATAAGGCTGTAAGTAATGCTCCTCATGGTTATCGTAGTTGCTGATCAGACATTTCTTATTCCTATTATATTCCTGTGGCATAGAAAACGGTACTTTTCTTCCATAGAAATTAGCAGCTACAAGCAACACCTGATTCTCCCAGGTCCTAGTATATACAAACAACTCCGGATGATCTGCAAACAGCAGTTCAAATTCACCTTTGACGAAAATCTCATGCGTTTTTCTTAATTGTATTAATTTTTGATAGATATGGAAAATAGAGTTTTCATCTGCCAACTCGTTTTTCGCATTGATCCTTTTATAATTCGGATTCACCTTGATCCAGGGCGTACCCTGCGTGAAACCTGCATGCTCACTATCATCCCAATGCATGGGAGTCCTGGCATTATCCCGCCCCTTCGCATAGATGGACCGCATAATCTCTTCCGGTGTATATCCCATTTCGATCCGCTCTTTATAGAGGTTAAGCGTCTCGATGTCGCGGTATTCCTCCAGTGCGTATCTTACATTCGTCATACCAAGCTCTTCCCCTTGATAGATATAAGGAGTTCCCTGCATGCCGTGAAGGAGAATGGCAAACATTTTGGCAGCTTCTACACGATATTCCTTATCGTTGCCCCACCGTGACACAATTCTCGGTAAATCGTGATTATTCCAGAACAAGCTGTTCCAGCCAACCTGAAACATCTCCTTCTGCCATTTTGCTAAAATAGTCTTTAGCTTTACAAAGTCCAGAGGTGCCAGATCCCATTTGTCTTTTCCCTCCTGCTGATCCAATCCGATATGCTCAAACTGGAATACCATAGAGAACTCGCTGTTATCCGGATTACTGTATAATTTTGCCCGCTCCGGATTCGCTCCCCATGCCTCTCCGACCGTGATGATATCCCCTTTCTGAAAGGTCTCTTTCGACATCTCCCGGATATATTCATGGAGCTTTGGTCCATTGTTGGTTATCTTTTTATCCGGTTCTTTGGCTATCTGATCAATAACATCCAGCCGGAAGCCGCCGACGCCCTTATCCATCCACCAAAGTATCATATCATACAGCTCCCTGCGCACCTTCGGATTCTCCCAGTTCAAATCCGGCTGCTTTATAGAAAACTGGTGAAAATAATATTGCTCCACTTCCGGCACCCATTCCCAGGCAGAACCTCCGAAGCTGGCACGCATATCATTTGGCGGTGTTCCCTCTACGCCGTCTCTCCATACATAGTAATCATGGTATGGATTCGTCCGGCTCCTTTTCGCTTCTAAGAACCATGCATGCTCATCCGAGGTATGGTTGAGAACCAGATCCATAATAATACGGATCTCCCTCTTTTTTGCCTCCGTAATCAGCTCCTCCATATCGTTTATCGTGCCGAACATCGGATCAATATCCTGGTAATCCGAAATATCATAGCCGTTATCATCTTGGGGAGAACGGTATACCGGGGACAGCCAGATAGCATTGATTCCAAGCTCCTGTAGATAATCCAGCCGGGAGATGATACCCGGAATATCACCTATTCCATCCCCGTTACTGTCCTGAAAGCTCCTGGGGTAAATCTGGTATATGACAGCGTTCTTCCACCATCTATCTTTCTTCATCTTTATAACCATGCTCCTTTCAAAGTCTGGAGACTTTGTGCGTAGCACAAATCTCCGGTTGAAAGAATGAAATTCTTTCAACCTTAACCTCATTCCTGCGCGGCTTTTTTCTTATCATGGAGCTTATGGATGCCGCGCAGCCACAAACTCGGTAGACTTTTGTAGAGTGAATGCGAATGACACAAGAAGGTCTCAGGAAATGCAACTGCCTTCTCGGACACTCTATTTTATATAAATGATTAGTCCGACAAAAGCCTTCGTAATAAATCGTCTTCATCAATTTGCACAAATCAAGGTAAAACTTAAGTAATAGAAACAATATTTTAATGCGCAACTATTTGAAGTTGTTGGCACTTAGATCACGTGTATTTTGTGATCTTATTACGTACTTCAATCCAAGTACTGCGTTTTATGCAGTGCTTTGGGGAACACGCGTTGCGAATGAAATTTGTTTCATATTACTTGTTAACACATAGATAGTGCAAATTGATGAAATCAAGTCTATAAATCGGCTTTTGTCACTCATTTCATATAAATCATATTCCAATATTGCAGATAGGGCAAGGTAAATTTGATGTAATTTCCCTTGCTGTCTGCTCCTTTTTCGAAGCTAATTTCCGTACTTTTGCACTCCTTTTGATCCGGGGAGGCAAGATAGATGCTGCTGATATCCCGGTCTGTGTAGTAAGTGATCTTAAGGTCATGCGCTTCTATCGGTGCAGCCTTTTTCCCACGCTCATCCCGCCATTCATTATCGGTACCCAGTAAATTGATCAGATGCAGAATCTCATACTCAGAATCTGCCCGGGTATAGGTCCAGATCGTATCGGAGGCTCCTTCCTTCCCATAAGCATATCCCTCAATATGCACCGGATTGTCCGTCGTCCATTGACCGTCCCGCAGCAGGTTTTCATATGCTACGACAAAGTCGTACACACGCTTCATCTGCTCCTTTAACGCTTCCTCCATGAGGATCCCATCGTCAGGATAATATTCCACATGCAGCATCCGATCCCCATTCCCAAGCTCCAGCCTGCTGCCTCCGGCAGCATATACGGCAGCATCCGCCAGAAGTACGCCGGGTGCATTCATGTATCCATTCGTTTTATAATAATTGATATACGCTTTTACTGCCAGGGACTTTCCTTTTTTGTCAAAGGAGACTGCTTTGCTATCCTCCATCGACTGCTCGATCTCTCTTACGAGAGAGGCATACGTGTCATAAGGCTTTCCTTCCCGGTCCTTATCCCATGGCCAGAATTCCGTATACAGGACATCGGTCCGGCTTACATTCGCATTCTCTATTCCCTGAGCACCTACCGGATTAAAGGAAAGGTATTTTTCTCCCAGTGCCTCTTTGGCAGCATTCAGAAACTGAGTGTAGGTATCTGTCACCTGGTAGATCGGGGTTCCATCCTCCTGATACCCAAGAGGTTCTCCGCTGGCAGTTACCATCTCCCCCCAGTCACCAACCGTATCCCCGTGCCACCCGTCAAATAAAAAGGCAGAGAATACCTTTAATTCCTCCGAGAAAATGTGCCGTTGCCATTCTTTGTTTAGCGGATTAAGAAAATACAGATTCCCATTGCCGGAGGGCGAGATTCCCATATGAAAAGTAAAATCGCCTTTCCCGCGGTCATTTTCCTTGGCAAAATACAATTTCCAAGCATTTGCTTTTGTGTCCCTGCCGTTTTGATCCTTAAAAAAGGTATCCGTTCCCGCATAAATCATGTTGTAAGCCATATTTACCATATTGCTTTCTTTCGCTTTCTCTATATAATCCGCAATCGTTTCTCCGGAGATCTCCCTGCCGGACCAATCCTTCCAGCTCCCCGGCTCCTGCGCTGTGATTCCGTAGGCAAGCGGCTGATGATGCAGGTAATGCCAGTCATAATATTCGATCCCATTGATATGGTATCGATTCATTTGCGCAATCTTGCTGCCTGCATCAACCTCCTTTCCAAAATCGCAAAGGTAACCGTAGCGGGGGAACTTAACCCAATCTGAGGATACATCTATACCGATCGTGTCCGAGCCGTGAAGCGCTCCCTTGTGATCCGCGAAACCCAGCTCCAGAAGATAACCGGTAAAATCCTGCACCGGAACCGTCCATTGAGCTTCCAATGTCTTAACTTCCCCGCCGGTAAGCCAAACGGTCTGTACCGGAATCTCTGCGATCACCTGCTCCAGATGCATCACCTTTAACACAATGGAGGTTTCCTTCCTCTCTTTCGCCATACTGCTTACCTGATAGCGGATCACGCATCGTTCCTCCGGGGAATACATGGCACGGTCCGTATCAAGGATCACAAGCTTGTAATCCTTCCATTCTACTTGATTTTTCCTATACATGGTATACATCATCACTCCTGCACCTGCTATTAAAATTACAATCCCAATCCGTAACCCTACTCTTTTCTTTCTCATACCTACTCCTTTACAGACCCCATAACAATTCCCGTAATCAGATATTTTTGCAGTATCGGATAGATCACCAATAACGGTATTACGGCTACCACAATTTTCGCCGCATTAAGATTCTTGTTCGACAGCTCTGTAATATTCTGCAATGCACTGCTGTTCATGCCGGACCGAAGCATTTCCTGAATATCAACATTTAAGGACTGTATGTAGGTCATGATCGGGTAATTCTTCGGCCTCTGGATATAGATCAGTCCGCTGTAAAAGTCATTCCAGCTTCCGACCACACTAAATAATGCGATGGTTGCCAGGCAGGGCTTTGCACACGGAAGTAAAATCTTTAGTAATACCTGTAACGGCCCAGCACCGTCAATAATCGCAGCCTCCTCCATAGATTTCGGAATTCCAAGGAAGAAATTCATCAGCAGGATAACGCTGAAGATCGGAAGGGCGCCGGGCAGAATCAAAGCCCATATGGTATTTAATAGTCCCAGCTCCTTCACGAGGATAAAGGAAGGGATCATGCCTCCGTTAAAAAGCATTGCAAAGATCAGCAGATTCATATAGATATTTCTGCCTCGGAACTCCTTACTGCTTTTTGTCAGCGGATACGCCATTAGAACAATCAGTATCAGATTAATTGCCAGCGCGATCACGACACGGGCGACCGAAATCAGGAAGGAGCGCCAGAACTGACTATCCTCTAATATTTTTTTATAAGCCGCCAGGGTAAAGTCCACCGGCAAAAGTCCGACTCTATTCGCTGTTACCGCAGCGCTTCCGCTAAAGGAAATCGCCACAATATTCCATAGGGGAAATAAGCAGCTTAAGCCGAGCAATATTACTATGACATAAATGATTACAATTCGTAATCTGGATGAAAAACTCTTATTTTCTATCATGGGGCAACCTCCTAGAATATTTTTCTGTCCGTCAGCTTCTTCGTCAGACGGTTCGCAGTCAGAAGAAGGATCATACCGACAAAGGAGCGGCATAAACCGACTGCCGAACCAAAGCTGTACTGCCTTCCGACCAGGCCGATCCGGTAAACATAGGTATCCAGCACATCCCCGGATTCATAAACGATCGGGGAATATAGGTTATAGATCTGATCAAAGCCTGCGCTTAGAATACTGGTCAGGCTCATCGCCGCCATCAAAAGAATAATGGGCAGCATCCCAGGCAGGGTGACATGCCATACCCGTTTCCACCAGGAGGTGCCATCGATTGCGGCAGCCTCATGTAACCCGGGATCGATCGACGTGATCGCCGCGAGATAAACGATGGAATTATAACCGAATTCCTTCCATACATCCGTTCCGATAATCAAAGGCTGAAAGGTCTTATTGCTGCCCAGAAAATTGATTTTCTCCATACCAACTGCTGATAAGATTTGATTGACCGAGCCATCCAGATTAAACATATTGACAACAACCGACGCCAATACGACCCAGGAAAGAAAATGGGGCAGATAGACGATGGTCTGTACGCTCTTTTTAAAGAATTTATGCCTTATTTCATTAAGTAAGATGGAAAAAGCGATCGCCATAAAGGTGCCGATTATAATTTTCCCCAGTGCTATCGTTACCGTATTTCTTACGATTTTAGCGATATCTGGCAATTGAAACATATAGATAAAATGCTTTAATCCCACGAATTTTGATCCCCACAACCCCTTCGCCGGAACAAAATCCTGAAACGCCATCAAGATTCCGACCATGGGAACATAACTAAATAATATCAGAAAGAACATCCCCGGCAGCATCATCAAATGATACATTGTCTCCGAATATCTTCTTCTGGATTTCTTCTCTTTCTTCATACCAGTTCCTCCTTGCTAATAAAAAACAGCCATACTTATAATGTCCGAAGCATGGCTGTTTTTCGTTACCTTATGCTGTGATTATTTTAACTGCTCTTCAATTTCTGATATAATCTGCTCTCCGCCCTGGGAATACCACTCTTTTACAAATTGATCAAAGCCGGCTTCTACTTCTATTGCACCAGTAGCCATCTTAATAAAGGCTTCCTCCTCCAATTTGCCGAGATTTGCCCAGTTTGTTTCCATCGTCTGTGTTGTCTGCGGGAAAATAGGCGTAAGCCACACAAAGGTATCACTCTCTGTTAAGCTCTGTATTAATGCAATTCCCTTCATACGAGAATGGTATTTTGACCAGTCAACGATTTCTGCATTGGCAGGATCCGCTAAATAGTTCTTGATATTTGAAATCACATTCTTTGACTCGGTGGTTCTTGCATCTTCGATTGCAATTTCTCCGCTCACGCCTCCTTTAATATCGGAATAGTCATCCAATAGGGAGGTGTAGGAATTTACTTCTATATTAAACGGACGAACCGATCCATCCACACCGTCTGCCTGGTATTTCATAACCTCCGGATATTTCTCTCCTAAGGCTTTCGAATTGACAAGCTCATCATAGAACAGATTCGCAATCTTAACCGCTGCTTCAGGATATTCATAGCCTTTTCTTACCACGATGTATCCGGCTGTCGCATCATTATGCTTGCAGTTGACCTTTCCATTGGCATCCTCAATGACATATGCTTCAAATGCCGCCTTACTGTCCATAGCACGGACATTATTTAAAAGCCAGTCCGGAATATGCCAGGTACCGAAGGTAATCCCCGTCTGTCCATTTGCCAGAAGCGCCGAGATATCATCCCAGGTTCTGGTTCCCAGCTGTGGATCTAGCAAACCGGTTTTAAACCATTCTGCAACCTTAACCATCGCATTCTTCGTCTCCTGCGTCGTTGAACCGTATACGGCCTTTCCGTCTACCTTCATCCAGGTCTTTGGGAATGCACCCATCGCATACGCAATGGAGTTCATGCTGAAGGTACCGTCCGAATCACCCGATGTCAGCCAGGGTATTAATGCGATACCAACGACGTTTTCTGCCTTTCCCGGATTTTTATCCATGAACTCTCTTGCCACCATCTCCAGTTCCTCAATGGTAATGCAGTTATTGTTATCCTCATCCACGGTAATTCCCAGCTGCTCCATCCAGTCGCTGCGAATCCATACCTCACTTGGTCCGGAATCCGCATTGGTTCCCGGAAGCGCTATGATCTTACCGTCAAAGGTTACATTATTTAATGCACGATCTCCGTAGGAAGCATAGACCTCCTTCAAATAATCGCTCGCATAGGTATGGTAGGCATCCGTTAAATCGGCGATCAAATCATTCTCATATAATTCGATGAGTTCATCCTGGCTCACAACCTTCATCATATCCGGAATCTCACCTGCAGACAACGCTAAGGACACCTGACGGTTGTAGTCATCCCCATTGGCTTCAAATTCATCTGTAATCTTAATGTTCAACCGATCCTTTAACCAGCGTGTATACGCATTATCCTCATACGTATCCCCTTCCGGCATCTTCGGGTTCTGTAGGGTCTGTCTGCCCACCGTAACCGTAATTTCATTCTCATACGCACCGAATGGATCCGCTGATTTCGTATCCTTTGCTTCGTTCTTAGAATCCGTATTCTCTGTCTCCACCGGTTCCTTCTCTTTATCCTTTGTATGATCTGCTTTGCAGGCTGTCATGGAAAATGCCAGAACAGCTGCCAGCATTGCAGCAGAAAATCGCTTGTATAACTTTGTCATCGTAAAACCTCCCACAAATATTCGAATGGTATACACTGCTCAACGGCCATTGATAAGCTTAATTCTAGTATAATAACAGATCTCTTCTACGTAAATGATAGAATTTCCACATTCACAATACTATTTCCATAACATTTTCAATCTAATTGTGCAGATTTTCGGGAAATGTTATACTATATACACCAGATACACCAGCGTTTTAGGAGGATACCATGTATAAAATATTAGTTGTCGATGACGAAAAGGACGAGCGTGAAGTCATCCTGTTTTTAATAAAAAAATATAACTTTGCACTGGAGGTATTGCAGGCAGCAAACGGAAGAGATGCGATGGAGCTATTGGGGAATCAGCCGATCGATATTCTGCTGACCGATATTCAAATGCCTTTTATGAATGGCATGGAGCTGGCCGCCAAGGCAAGGAGCATCCAGCCGGAGATCGAAATCATATTTTTCAGCGGATATGATGATTTTGAATATGTCAAGACCGCATTGTCCCTTCGTGCCGTCAATTATATCCTAAAGCCGGTAAACGAAGAGGAATTTAATAAATCCATCTCCGGTATCCTAAACACGATTCAAACCAGAGATGCCATGCGGGCACAATCCGATAAATATATTGAGGAACGCTTTTATCTTCATACCCA
Source organism: Lachnospiraceae bacterium (assembly GCA_015057615.1). Taxonomy (GTDB): domain Bacteria; phylum Bacillota; class Clostridia; order Lachnospirales; family Lachnospiraceae; genus Mobilitalea. Next base: position 18,467 of record SVEA01000011.1, read on the forward strand.
GGAGGAAGTCGATGATAACGCTGCCTATGGCGATACCGCCGATATCGAACAGGACAATACCCTGATGCAGAATATCTCCCAGGCGATCCAGTTAAAAAATGCAGCGTTGCTGCAGGAAAATGCGCATTTACTTTTGGAAAAATACAACAATGTATCGAACGTGTCGCATATCTACATCCGTTACCTGTGTACGACCCTGCTTCAATTACTAATTCGTGCTTTACCAGAGATTAAGGAGAATGACTTTAAGAAAATCGCGGAAGAAATCTATACCTTTCGTTATTTTGCAAACATCCGTCAATATATCGAGGGCTTCGTAGATCAGGTGGTACAGCAGATCGAATCGGAAAGCCAGTCGCCGAACCATGCCATTCTACTGGTAGAGCAATACATTCACTCCCACTATAAAGAGGACTTAAGCCTGAATACCTTAGCAAATATTGTATTCTTAAGTCCAAAATACTTAAGTAGTATGTTTATCCAGGTGACCGGAAGCAATTTGAATAAATATATCAAAAATGTACGAATGGAAAAGGCAAAGGAGCTTTTGCTTACCACCAATATGAAAATCGCAGATATCAGCCAGGAGGTCGGCTATAGCTATGTGTCCTATTTCTGCAGAATTTTTCAGGAGGACTATAAAATGACACCGGACACCTACCGGCAGACAAGGGGGCAGGGAGAATGCGGCATCCAATAAATATAATGAAAAATCTCAGTTTCCGAAAAAAAATCACGTATCTGTCTCTGGGAATCAGCTTGATCCCGGTTCTTTTGCTGGGAACCTTTTCTTATTCACAAACCCGTCATCTGCTGATCGAACGGGAGGAGATCGCGCTAAAGGAGTCCTTACAGCAGGAAGTAAGAAACCTGGACTATAAGCTGGATTCCTATCTGGCTGCCATGAATCTCATTATCTGGAATGAAAATATACGATCTGGCCTGTCCAAAACCTACGATAATAATTTTACTATGTATCTGACCTACCGGGATATTATAGATCCCTTATTTCTTACCATACGGTCCCTTCACAGTACTGTTGATTCCATTACGATTTATACGGACAATCCCATCCATCCCCACGGGGATGTTCTGCGTCCTCTCTCCGATATCACCGGTGCGTCCTGGTACGATACCGCGTATCAGCATACCACCCCTTTCTTTGTTCTGTCGGAGGATGCGGGCGTCCTGTCCTTGGTCTGTCAGATGTATAATAAGCATTCGCCCTATACCAGCATCATCCGTATGTCCATCCATGCACAGACCCTCTTTCATTCCATGGAGAAGCTCTTTGATGAATCTTACGGGATCCTTCTGCTTAATGAGAAGGGGGAGGTCCTCTACCGGTATGCAGATTTCCCCGAAGAGGGATATGATGATACGGCAATCCTTAAAAAGCTGACATCAAAGGCAGAGCAAACTCCGGAAATCGCCGATTATGTGGTGAAGAATGCCGCATTATCCTCCGTGAACTGGAATGCCTATATTTACCGTCCCGTTAAGACGGTATCCGATTCCGTGAACCAGATCGTAATTATCGTACTGCTGATTATCCTATTATGCCTTACTATCGTGCTGCTCTCCTGCATCCTGCTTTCCAGACTGGTTGTCCGGCCGCTGGAGGATTTATCAAAGAATATGGAGCTTATCGAGCAGGGGGACTTGACCATCACAGTAGACTATGACTCCTCTGATGAGATTGGAAGCTTAATCAAGGTCTTTGGAAAAATGGTGGAGCAGTTAAAGCACCTCATTGACGAGGTATTAAAAAGCAAAATCACCCAGCAGGAGTATGAAATGAAGGCATTGCAGGCACAGATCAATCCACATTTTCTGTATAACAGTCTCTCCCTGATCAATGGTAAAGCAATCATTGCCGGGCAGGAGGAGATCAGCAAAATGGCACAGCTGCTCTCCACCTTTTACCGGACCACCTTAAATAAAGGAAGAAGTCTTACCACGGTCAAGGATGAAATGCAAAACACCCTGTCCTATGCCAAAATCCAGCAGATCATGCACACAGACTCCTTCGGCATCGTGTATGATATTGACGAAGCAGTCTACTCCTATACCATGCCAAACCTGCTGCTGCAGCCCCTGGTAGAAAATGCAATCATGCACGGCATTGATCATAAGGAAACGCCGGACAAAGGAATCCTTACGATTTCCTGCTATCCGGACGGGCAGACCCTGGTATTCAAGGTGCTGGATAACGGCTGCGGTATGACGAAAGAGCTATGCAGCCATATCCTTACCTCGAAAAGTAACGGGTACGGGGTACAGAATGTGCATCATCGGGTGCAGCTTTACTACGGAACGGATTTCGGACTTTCCTATACCAGCACCAAAGGGATTGGAACCTGCGCCACTCTGATCATCCGAAAAGAACTGAAAACATAAGACGAAGAATCCTATAGCTTTCCTCCGGTATTTTTGGTAAAATGGATATCATTATTATGATATGACAAAAGCCAATCTATAAACTCGGCTTCGTCAATTTGCACTATCTATGTGTTAACAAGTAATAAACAAATTTCATTCGCAATACGTGTTCCCCAAAGCACTGCATAAAACGTAGTACTTGGATTGAAGTACGTAATGGTACATAAGTTCATAAAACACATGATCTAAGTACCAACGACTTCAAACAGTTGCGCAGTAAAATATTGTTTCCTATTACTTAAAGGCATACCTTGATTTGTGCAAATTGATGAAAAGGATTTGTTAAGAAAGCTTTTGTCACTCATATCTTATTATACTAATCGGAGGATTTCATCATGGTTAACAACAAGGATAAACCATTAGCAATTGAAGATACAAAGGAAAAGAAGCATTTTTACCGGCTGGTATTCTCTCTGGTTCTGCCAATGGCATTGCAGAATCTGATCAATGTGGGTGTCTCCGCAGCCGATGTAGTTATGCTTGGTAAGGTAGGGGAAACCGCTCTTTCCGCCTCTTCCCTTGCCGGTCAGATTCAATTTATTATGTCCTTAATTTTTTTCGGTCTTGCCTCGGGTGCTACTATATTATCCGCGCAGTACTGGGGAAAGAAGGACACCCGTACCATTGAGAAAATTCTTGGTATTACAATGAGTATTGCTTTGGCGGTCGGAATCCTATTCACCCTTGTGGTACTGCTCTTTCCGGCACCTCTTATGCGGATCTTCTCCAATGAACCAGAGGTAATTGAGCAGGGAGTTATATATTTAAGAATCACCGCCTATTCCTATATCATGATGGCAATCACAAGTGTATATCTTAATATTATGCGCAGTGTAGAACGGGTAATTATATCCACCGTTGTCTATCTGCTTTCCTTAATTACCAACGTTACCCTCAATTCCATCCTGATCTTTGGCTTATTTGGAATGGAACCGATGGGAATCAAAGGTGCTGCCATTGCTACCTTGATCGCAAGATTTGCCGAACTTATAACGGTATTCCTCTATGCGAAATTCAAAAATAATTTGATTATCTTCCACTGGAAGGATCTGTTCCACTGGGACAAGCTTTTGATCCGGGATTTCTTTAAATACTCCATTCCGGTAACAATGAATGAATTGGTCTGGGGTGCGGGAACCTCTGTTAACGCTGCCATCATCGGGCATCTGGGCAAGAGCGTTGTTGCCGCGAATTCGATTACCCAGGTCACCAGACAGCTGGCAATGGTCGTTTGCTTTGGACTTGCCAATGCTACGGCAATCGTTATCGGGAAAGCCATCGGGGAAAATAAGGAAGCCATGGCGAAGCTGTATGCAAAGCGCTTTGTCCGCCTGACCCTTCTGCTCGGCTTTCTTAGTGCATTTATCATTCTTATCGTTGCTGAGATTGCAAAAAACAACTTAAGCCTGAGCGAGGAAGCACAGACCTATCTTAGCTTTATGATGTTTGTGATGTCCTATTTCGTAATTGGGCAGGCTTACAATACGACCATGGTCGTCGGCGTATTCCGTGCAGGAGGCGATACGAACTTCGGCTTATTTCTCGATGCATCGACCCTCTGGGGAGGCTCGATTCTTTTCGGCGCTCTTGCTGCGTTTGTATGGAAACTGCCGGTACCATTGGTATATATGATTTTGATGAGTGATGAGATCATTAAGATTCCCCTGTCAACCATTCGCTACAAATCCATGAAGTGGCTAAAGAATGTGACCAGGTAAAACAAGAAATAAGAAAAGGAGCCTCCTATGAAAAAGAAGAATTCACCCGCCTTCCAGCTGACTATAAAATACGCTTTTCTACAATCCCTATTCTGGATAATCTATGCGATTATCGGATCCTTTGCAAATGTATACCTACTGGACAGGGGTTTTTACAATACCGAGATCGGTATTATACTATCCGCCGGGGCAGTTCTTTCTATCATATTTCAATCGATCCTTGCTGCTTTAATTGACCAGTTTCAAAAGGTTCAATTAAAGTACGTAATTTTCGTACTGTTGCTCCTGCTTTTCCTATCGGTTACAAACCTCAGCCTTCATCCAAATAACAAATACATAACGGGCGGCTGCTACATTCTGATATTTACGATACTTACCGCGATGATTTCCTTTCTGAATTCCTTTGCAATGGAATACATAAATCTTGGGATTGATCTTAATTACGGGCTGGCAAGAGGGATGGGCTCGATCAGCTTTGCTCTGATTGCTTATATCATAGGACATATAATCGAAAAATTAGGTTCCGGTATTATCCTTCCGGCATCCATGCTTGCTGTTGCTATTATGATCGGGATCACCCTCAGCTTTCGATTGCCGGCTACCTACGAGGCAGCCAGGCAGAATGAGCCAGCGGTTACCGGCACAAAGAAGGAAAAGAAACTGAATTTCTTCACCTTTTTTATGCAGTACCGGCAATTCTTTTTGCTGCTCACTGGCTTCTCCCTGCTTTATATCGGTCACAGCTTCATTAATACCTATCATATCAATATCATTCAAAATGTCGGCGGCAACAGTTCTAATCTGGGTTTATCCATCTCCATTGCGGCAATCGTTGAGCTGCCTGCCATGGCTTCCTTTGCCTTTTTGTCCTCCAAAACGAAATGTTCTACTCTAATAAAAATAAGCGCCGCCTTTTTTGCTATAAAAGCTTTGATCACCTTTGTGGCACCGAATATCGGCTTCATCTATTTCTCCATGGTATTCCAGATGGGATCTTTTGCTTTATTTACACCATCATCGATCTATTATGTGAATAAAATCATGGACCGATCGAACCGGGTAAAGGGGCAGGCTCTCCTTGGCACCGCTACCTTAGGAATCGGAGGGACCTTAGGTAACTTCATCGGCGGTAAGCTATTAGATACCTTTTCCGTTAGTGTCATGCTCGCTGTTGGGCTTATTCTCTCCATTATCGGATTTATCGTCACCCTTATTTTCACCGATCGTAACGTAGAATAAAAAACGTAGGCTGGCTGCTGCATTAAGTTGAAGCAACAAGAAGAGCAGTGATCTTCCGTCGCACACTGAATGAAGAATCGGTCTTTCAAACAGTGCATTACAGGAAGCTCACTGCCCCTCTTGTATTATTGCACTTTACCTTGCAGCATCCCTGTGTTATCTTTCGATTATTGTGAATTCAGGAATACTGCTTTTCTAAGATTATATCAAATGAATTACTTGACTATTTCTTTATCTTATTCTTATTCGTTATCACTTTCCGGCATTTCAACCGCGTCGGTCTTATAGATGAACCTTACGCAGCCGTCCATCTCATCACTGATTCCGGCAAAGGACTTATAATCTTTTGATACATCTGCTGTTGCACGAATTCGAGAAAGCAGTCCGTCCAGATCACCGTCTACCGCATCGATCAGCTTCTGTACACCCTTCTCATTGAATTCCTTAAGTCCATCGGAAAGCTCTTCTGCACCGTCCTTTAGCTGTGTCACACCATCGATAAGTGCATCACTGCCCTCTTGTAGGCTACCAAGACCGTTATGCAGCTCTTCTGCACCGTTCTTTAGTCCTGTGGTACCTTCCTTTAAGGAAGCGGTTGCATCCTTTAATTCCTTTGCACCGGTGCTTGCTTCTGCAACACCGTCTGTATAAGCGATAAGTCCCTGATAGAACTGATTGTAGGCATCCAGCTGTGTTTTCAGGGCGGCAATTCCAGATGCTCCGGATTTTGCACCCTTTACTGCTTCATTAATCTGTGCCTTTACTTCCTCTGAACCCATTTTCTGCTCAGTCAGATCCTTAATTTGCTGCTCTGTATTCGTTGTGATCTGTTTCTGGATCTCTTTTTGAGCCATCTGCTCTTCCACTGCCGCATTGATCTTTGCCTGCGCCTCGGCAGGAAGCTTACCTGCATTCACAGCCGCTTCATACTGCTTTGCTGTCATTGGCTGACCAGCGGCTTTGAGAACACCCTCCAGAACCTTTTCCCGAACAGCAGCCTCTACCTTTGTACGAATAACCGCTTCCTGTGCACGAACAGCCTCTTCTACCTTGCTGTATGCCGTATTGTATGCCAGCTTATACACAGCTTTTTCATCCAGATTGGATAAAACACCGTTTAAAACCGTTGCATAGTTATCTATGGTCAGCTTCTTTACCTTCAGTCCGGAATCTGCAAGCTGTGTATTTGCAACGGAAAGCAGTGATTCAAATACCTGCTTTGCTCCGGCATTCAGGGTTATATTATTGGAAGACAAGGTATCCAGTCCACCGGATAATTTTGCTGCACCGGACTGTAGCTTAGAAGCACCACCGTCCAGCTCTTTGTTACCTTGGGCAAGCTTATCCGCTCCGTCAGCCAGCTTGTTAATTCCATCCTTCATTTCACCGGACTTATCCAGTAACTCATCCAGTCCGTCGTAGAGCTTGGAGGAACCGTCGATCAGCTTATCCATAGCGTCTGTCATTTCATCCAGAGAACCGGAGAGTCCCTCCAGATCGTTCACATCGTTAAAACTCACATTATTGAAAAGCTCATTGGTAGCAATCGTCATGCTTGCTGCCAATTCAAAATCGGTAACATCCGCTGTAATTTCTACATAGTCCGGAATATCAAGCGTATCTTTGTCTAAGTCTAAGTTGTCAGAAACACCGGGGAAAGCCATACCGACAAGGATGGTACGGTCACCATCATTGATTAATTTACCATTTGAAACCTCAATGTTCTTGAAATTATCATTGTCAAGAATCATTCCGGTCAGCATAGCAAACGGTACATACATCTTTTCCTGTTTACCGTCGACGTCCACCATCTCATACTGATGATTGGTATAATCAAAGCGGATGGTTGCTTTACCGCTCTTTCCTGCCATCTCTTCGGCGGATATCGATTGGCCGTCCAGCTTGTAGCTTACCTCAATGGAAACCGGCAGCTCTTTCTCAATATCTCCCTGGTAGTAGATGTCATTCCCCTGCGCATCCCAGACATGCATGCTGCCGTCCTGGGTATAGGTTTCATCTCCTTTGACATTCGCTACATTTTTAAGATCGGTCTGATCCTGGATTTTGTCACTTGCAATAGCATTTTTGATCCAATCACTGACAATAACCTTTTTTGCGGCACCGTCTGCGCCGGCAATAATATAAACCGTTTCATCCTTACTGATCTCATTTGTATCTTCTTTATTTATCGTAACCGTATGCTTCCCGGTCTCTTTATTTGCAACGGTATCCTTTTTACCGGTTGCATGGACTGCAATACCCATACCGCCGCTTACAAGGACACCACATAATAGTATGGAAAGTATCTTCTTAAGATGCTTCTTTGTGTTATTCATGTTTCAGCCTCCAAATCAATTTCTTTCTGTTATATTTCATGTCTTTATATCTTTGATATGATGTCAAAAGCATTCTTAACAAATCGTCTTCATCAATTTGCACAAAGCAAGGTATCACTAATCCATGCATAAATTGTGCAAATTGAGGAAGTCAAGTTTATAAATTGGCTTTTGACCCTCAAATCATCTTTATACAGTTCTTACGCATTGTTCAGCTCCGTTTTCTTTTCGTCCGGCTTAAATCCAGCACTTGTGGCACAGATTACACCATCCAGCAGCATAAAGGTGGCAGGCAGTATAAAGATGACACAGAACATACTGATGATCGCACCTCTTGCCATCAACATACATATGGAACTTACAATATCAATGTCCGAGTAGAGTGCAACACCAAAGGTAGCTGCAAACAAGCCCAAGGCACTGACGATAACGGACGGGATGGATGCGGCAAGTGCGGTCGTAACCGAACTGCGTTTATCATTGCCGCCGCGGCGCTCTGCCTTGTATCTTGTCGTCATCAATATCGCGTAATCGACGGTGGCACCAAGTTGAATCGTACTGATACAGATCGGTGCTATAAACGGCAGGGACTGGTTGAAATAATACGGTAAGCCGAGGTTTATAAAAATTGCAAGCTCGATCACCGCAACCAGAATAACAGGGAGTGAAATACTCTTTTGTACCAATGCAATGATGATAAAGATTGCAACGATGGAGACAATGTTGACAACTTTAAAGTCTGTATCCGTGGTTTCAATCATATCTTTCATTAAGGGAGCTTCTCCGATCAGCATTCCGCTTTGATCATATTGCTTCAATATCGTATTCAGTGCAACGATTTGATCATTTACCTCGTCGCTTGCTACTTTATATTCGGAATTAACAAGATATAATTTCCATTTATCACTTTTTAAAGCATTTGTTATGGATTCCGGCAGGATTTCCTCCGGAACACGGGAACCTACTACCGATTCCATACCGAGGACATATTTCACACCCTCTACATGCTCCATACTCTTTATCATGGATTTGACTGATCTGGCAGACAGATTTGCATCCACCAGCAACATATGCGTTGACGCGATATCAAAGTCGTCACTAAGTTTGGAATTGGCTATGACGTATTTCATATCCTCCGGCAGGCTTTCGCCCATGTCGTAGTAGACATCATCATTGGTCTTACTGTAACCATAGTAAGCAGGCGCAATAAGAATTACAAAGACCGCTAGGAATACCGGGAACACTTTGGTCACCCTTCCAGCCAATTTGTCCATGCTGTGAAGCAACGTCTTGTGCTTTGTCTTATGCAGAGGGCCATCCAGCAGAATAATGAGTGCAGGAAGCGTTGTGATACAGCCGACTACGCCGAAAAGTACACCCTTTGCCATAACAATTCCCAGGTCACGTCCAAGCGTAAAGCTCATAAAGCACAGTGCCGCAAAACCTGCAACGGTCGTCAATGAACTTCCGATTACCGATACCAGGGTTTCATTGATTGCGGTTGCCATAGCTTCCGTATGATCAGCATAACGCTCTCTTTGTTCATTATAGCTATGCCATAGGAAAATGGAGTAATCCATGGTTACAGCAAGCTGCAGAACAGCAGAAAGAGCTTTCGTTATATAGGATATTTCTCCGAGAAAATAATTTGTTCCCATATTGAGCAGTATCGACATACCAATACTTGCCAGGAAAATAAATGGTATCAGCCAGCTGTCCATGAATAACATCATGGCTGCGCAGGCAAGAATAACAGCAATGGCAACATAAATCGGTTCTTCTTTTTCACTTAAGTCCTTCAAGTCGGTTACCAGAGCTGACATACCGGATACAAAGCATTGCTCCCCGGTAATGGAGCGGATTTCCCGAATTGTATCCATGGTATCGTCCGATGATGTAGAAGTATCAAAGAAAATTGCCATCATCGTAGAATCTTCTGAATTAAAAGCCTTATAGATCTTATCCGGCAGAAGCTCCATGGGGACTGAGATATCTGCTATGCTGTCATACCAGAGTACGGTATCCACATGCTCTACCTGCTCTATTTTTGATTTTAAGGTGGATACATCCTTAAGCGGCATATCCTCCAGAATTACGAATGAAAATGCACCCTTTCCATAATCATCCAAAAGTATATTCTGACCAACCACTGTGTCCATGTCTTCCGGCAAATAATTCAGCATATCATAATTGATTCTGGTAGATGTCATGCCGAAAACAGAGGGAACCATTAGGATGACAGCAATGATCAGAATTGGTATGCGGTATTTCATAACCACTTTCCCAAATTTCATATTCTATTTCTCCTCCTTCGATGTCATTAATTCGTATTGGATTCCGGGTATTGGTTTTTAATAATTTTCACCGTAAATAACATGACACAGAAATTCAGAAATCCTTCCGCCAGCAAGGAGATACCAAGCATTATCATAAGAAGGTTTGAATTACTGAATGGATCAATCATCAAAAGGATACCAAGAGTACCGGCCACAACCGCAAGAATGGTAATCAGCCACCATTTACGGATTCCAAATTTTTTGGAATCTATTGCAATCTGGACCTTAAAGAGTCCGTCGGCCAGAATGATAATTCCAAGTACAAAGTTCACTAGTGTAATCATGTGGGTTGGATGTAGTACCATAATAAGTCCTACGACAACGACCAACAGGCCGAATGCCAAGTCAAATTGAAACGCAAGGCGAAACAAATCTTTTGACAAATACCCGATTACCTTAAAAATACCGTAGCATATCAGCAAAACGCCGATTAAAATGCAGAGTGCCTTAGCAGAAACTTCGGGATGTAGGATTAATACTATTCCAAGGATGCAAAGCAGCAAAGACATAATAATGTATCCGGTTTTTGCGGCCTGGATAGGCTTTGTTGGATGCATCAAGCTCACTTCCTTTCTAACTGTAATAAAATTCAGCAATTGCGAAGCTCTCTTGTTTAATGAATTGTGTATACATAGATGAATATTTCTCCGATCCAATGCTACCCATCTAAGGGATGATATCGGAGCGGTATACACAATAGCTATATAAGGAAGTTTCACAGTTACCTACTATACTAGAGCGGGTAACGATTTGGCAGTCTGTTTCCCAAACAGTAGGTTCATTCTAGCGGAGTTCCGGAAAAAACGGAATAGACACAAAATGCCTCGTGTCATAAAATTAGGCACGAGGCAGAAAATGACTGAAAATCAGACATTTGATGGATTTTGTTGAAAAAGTAGACAGAACCGCCGGTTTGCCTATTCCATAATACATCATTTCAGGCTATATTTGCCATAAGGCAGATGTTTCCATAATATTATAAAAACACCAGATTCTATTCATATTTCCGGAGTCAGTGTCTGCGCGGCATTCCGCAGACTCCGGGATATGCAAAAAGCCGCGTAAAGTAATATGGTCGAAATGTATAATATAAAGGAGGATATACTATGCCATTTGAAAATTTTAAAGCAAATGCGACCCGTACAGCTGTCAGTAAGACCATTGACGGTGTGATCAAATATGTCAATAAAGATCGTCAGGCGCATATGACGAAGTTGATCGACATGTCGGAAAAACTGATCGGGGAGCGTGTTAACCCAGATGTTTTTGCCGGTGCCAGGAGCTTCGTGAATGACCCAGACTGCAAATGGATGCAGTATACCAATAAACTCTTAGATGAGATTGATCCCAAGGTGATCAAAATGCATGCTTTGAATCTCGGTTATCAGGCTGGCTTCTACGGACTTTCCAAAACCCATGAGGTGGCTAAGAAATATGGAGTTAATATTCCCTGGGTGATTCTTGTGGATCCTACCTCCGCCTGTAACATGCATTGTACTGGCTGCTGGGCTGCGGAGTATGGTCATAAGCTGAACCTGTCCTATGAAGATCTTGACAGCATCATTACGCAGGGGGAAGAGCTTGGTATCTACTTCTATCTCTTTACCGGCGGAGAACCGCTCGTACGCCGCGATGACCTGATCCGGCTGGCAGAAAAGCATAAAAAGTCTGCTTTCCATGCCTTTACAAACGGAACCCTTGTGGATGAGGAGTTCTGCCGTGAAATGAGGCGTATCGGCAACTTCTCGCTTTCCTTAAGTATTGAAGGCTTTGAAGATGTCAATGATCTGCGCCGTGGAGCCGGCTCCTTTGAAAAAGTAATGCATGCTATGGACCTGCTCCGCGAAAACAAATTGCTGTTCGGTACATCCATCTGCTATACCTCCAAGAACTATAAGACCGTTACCAGCGATGAATTTCTTGACCTGCTGATTGAAAAAGGCGTCCGCTACAGCTGGTACTTCCATTACATGCCGGTGGGCAACGAAGCGGCAACAGAGCTGCTCCTCTCTCCGGAACAGCGGGTTTATATGTACCATCGTGTACGTGAGGTACGTGCCGCAAAGGGTGGAAAACCGATCTTTTTAATTGACTTCCAAAATGACGGCGAATATGTCAGTGGCTGTATTGCGGGAGGTAAATACTACTGTCATATCAATCCGAACGGGGATGTTGAACCCTGCGTATTTATCCACTATTCCGGAGCGAATATTCACGATAAAACGCTGCTGGAATGCCTGCAGCAGCCGTTATTTAAAGCCTATCAAGACGCACAGCCTTTCAATGATAATCCGCTGCGCCCCTGCCCTATGCTGGAGAACCCGGAATGCCTACAGGAAATTGTTAAAAAATCTGGTGCTGCCAGCACGGATCTTCAAAGTCCGGAGACAGTGGATCATCTTTGTGGAAAATGCATAGACTATGCAAAAGACTGGGCACCTTCTGCCGACCGGCTGGTTGAAGAAAATCCGCCGAGAAAAAAGCTTAAAAAAGGACATTCATCCTATTATGGAACCGTTGAAAAATAAAAAAGAAGACGGAGGCTCCCGTAAAAAATCCGTTCCTCCGTGGGTAAAAAGCGTTGTTTTTTATCTCATAATCGTTATATTGCTTGTAATAGCCATATTCTCTCATTGGGATTTTTTCCTGGATGTTATAAAATCCATCGGAGAAATTCCCTTATGGCTATTTCTATTGGTCTGCCTGAACGGCTGCCTATATCGAATCATAGACGGTGACCAATTATACCGGCTTAGCAGAAGATATCAGCCTGATCTGAAATGGGGACAGGGAGTCGCCTGTGCCTTCTGTGGGGCATTCTTTCAGGTAACGACCTTTGGAAATGCTATGGGTATCTCAAAGGTGTATTATCTTACGCGCCTGGGAATTCCAGCTGCAAACAGTACCGGCATATGTCTTATACAGTACATTGTATATCGGGCTGCCATCTTTCTATACGGGTTTACGGCATACTTAGCATTTCCGAAACTGCGTGCTGCCCTGGGTCCATACCGGTCCTTCGGTATCCTTGGTATTGTCATATGCCTTCTGACGATCGTTGTGCTTCTTATCGTTGCCACATCCAATCAGTTGTCAGCCTTGTTGCTGCGCATCGTTCGTCCTATTTGTAAAAAACACCCCAAATGGCTTACCAAACTTGATCATGCCAAGGAGCAGATCACACTGCTTCAGACCGAAGCAGCGCTGGTCTTTCGCGACAAGAAATTAACGGTGCAATTAATTCTTGAATGCCTTCTTATGCAGACGGCCTGGTATATCATACCGTTTCTAGCGATGCGGGGAAAAGGGCCGGATCTTCTTACCTCGATCGCCTTAACGAGCGTAGCACGCATGCTTGCCGGTTCCGTTCCGTTACCGTCCGGATATGGTTCCCTTGATATCATATTCATTGTTCTGCTCTCCGATATGGTAGAAACAGCCATAGCTGCTTCCACCATGGTATTGTTCCGATTCGCCACAACCTTCGTTCCGTTCTTTATCGGAGCCGTTATCGTATTCGTATGGAGAAAGAAAAAGTAGCAAAAAACTACAGCAGAAAAAGTGGCTGTTTCATTTTCATCTGCAAATACACTCTGAAACAGCCACTTTTTCTATTTTTCCTTTGCCGATGCGAAAATAACCATCCTTACTTCTCTGCGCTTCTTTGAATGGCAATCTGGGTTGTACCCTCAAAAAGCTCACAGAGGCGCCGCACCTGATTCCTTATATCATACCGCATACCATCCGACATCCAGTCCAGGATATATCCAACCAGTTCGCATTTAAAGAACTTGATTATGATTTCAATGTCCTCTTCCTTGGCTGGAATCTCCACAAAAGTACTCTCTATGTATTTGGTCACCACATATTGAGAAACCTTATCCAGATATCTTTCGTAGGATTCACGATTGGCAGAACTATAGATGTGCATAACCGCTTTCTTATTCTCTAAAGCGAACTCGATCGCTACACACAGGCAATCCTCCAGGGAATTGATGTCTCCGTACTTATCTATGATTTTATCGGCTTCTTCCATCATGATTTCTTCCACCAGAGAGGACATATCTTCGAAATGGTAATAAAAGGAGTTCCGGTTGATCCCGCAATCTTCTACGATATCCTTTACGGTAATTCGATTCAGAGGACGTTCATTAAGCAATTTAAGAAACGATTCTATGATAGCTTTTTTTGTAAAAGAAGCCATATCTTTTCTCTCCTTTTCCTCTTGTAATATCCATTCGTCATCCAGCAGAGCAGCCGACCCTTCTCTGCCCCACATTGCTGCAAATTATATACCCCTTACATAAAACGATAACCACTAACTGCCTTCCGAGGTAAATTCGGCGTTTCTATGCATCCCTTACTTATAACCTATTCTATTAACACACATTCCAAAAAAATGCAAGTATTATTACAACAAAATGCAGTCTTTTACGCTAATACTTTGCCTTCTTCCAGAATTCTCATCTTGGCATCCTTGATTTCAATCACCGTAACCGCACAATTCTTTTGAAATGTTCCAGACCAGAAATCCTTCTTCTCCAGCTTCTTTACATAGGTCAGAATCGCTTTGTTCATCGCCCCATGGGCAACGATCAATACCCTTTCACAGGACTTTTCCAGAGGAAAGATCTTATTTTCCAGAAAATCAGCCGCCCTTTTGCATAAGTGTTCGATTGTTTCTCCTCCCTGCGGCGGGGCATATTCCTCCGGATGCTTAAAAAATTTATAGATGGGACTTTCCGTATTACACATCTCTTCCTTATAAAGGGAGCCTTCCATTATACCAAAACCGATTTCCTTCAGCTCCTCCTGTTTCTCGATCGCTATATTTCTCTTTCCACGAATGAGCTGTGCTGTCTCATAAGCCCGCACCAAAGGACTGGAAAATATCCGGTCAAAATGCACGTTTTCCAATGCTTTCCCGGTTGTCGCCGCTAACGACCTTCCATTTTCATTTAAAGGGATATCGGAATATCCTTGAATTTTACCCGCCTTGTTCCAAACGGTTTCCCCGTGTCTTATGATATATAATTCCATCTTTTATCTCCAATCTATGTCCTATTATGCATCCTATTATGCAGCCGCCTGCTTTTGTTATCGTATAGGAAATTGCGCCCTATACGATAACAAAACGCTCCGCTAAGGATGCACACTCACGCGTAAGGTATTTATCTGCCTGCGGCAGAACGCGCTTGGCGCTGCCCTGCCAGGATTTTCTTACCGCTATTATACACTAGGAAGTATGCCAGTTGGCAAGCCTTTTTTCCAATTTTCCAAGAACAAGGTCGGAAATAACCGCCATCAGAGCGGTTGGCAGAGCACCTGCCCAGATGATAGCAGACCCGTCGATTACATTAATTCCTCGTGAGATAATGTCGCCCAGCCCGCCGGCACCGATAAATGTTCCGATCGCCGTGATGCCGATCGCAATAACAATTGCATTCCGAATGCCTGCCATAATCACCGACAAGGACAGCGGGACTTCAACCTTAAGCCTTATCTGGCCACGCGTCATTCCCACACCCTTCGCTACATCCAGCAGATTTTTGTCAACATTGCTGACTGCCGTATACGTATTTTTCAGAATAGGCAGCATCGAATAAAGAAATACCGTCATGATCACCGTTCCCGTTCCAAGACCCATACCGACCATCAGAAGCGACAGCATAGCAAGCGATGGAATCGTTTGAATAATATTCGCCAGTGAAATGACCCATCCTGCCAAACGGCTATGTCTGGCAATTAAGAAGCCTATAGGTATTGCAACGATCGCTGCAAATAAAACGCCATACACCGAAATCAAGAAATGGGTCCGGAACTGATCCAGTACGTAGCCCCCATTCATCTGATAATATTTTAGTAAAGCCATTATCTGCCCTCCTTATCCTTATTAAGCGGAAGAATATCCCGCACCACATCCTTATAAAGCTCACGTTCTGCGAGCGGTATGGTATCCTTTTCCTCAAAATAATTATTTTCCTCAAGAAACTGTCCAGCGGCAACTCTTGGTTCCACCTGCTCCTCATCCGAGATTCGATTCAGCTTCTGCATAGCTTCGGAATCAATTGCTCCTTCCAACTTTAAAAGTATGGTTTCAATCTCCGGATATTTTCGCAGGAGCTCCTTTGTCACAACGGGACTTGCATCATAGGGCGGGAAAAGATGCATATCGTCCTCCAGAATAACAAGATCATACGCATTGATACGACCGTCCGTTGAATATCCCAGAACCACATCCATTTCGCCTGCCTGGACTGCATCGTAGACCAGACCGATCTCCATGGAGTTCATCTTGTCGAGCGAAAAACCATACAGCTGCTGAAAGCCCTCATAGCCATCCCCTTTTCGTTCGATCCAGGCGGTGTCGACTCCGACTTTTAACGTGTCAGCGTAGGCTTTCAGATCACTAACTTTATGAATCCCTTTCTCCTCTGCCAATTGCCGGGTAACCATAAATGCATAGGTATTTTCAAAACCGTAGGACGGAAACCAGACCATGTTATATTTGCTGCTATAGCCATTAACGACTTCCTCCATTGCCTTGTCCGGATCGGCAGTCGGTTCCAATGCCAGCTCGCCAGTCAGGGAAGTACCGGTATACATCGCACCGGAGATATTGGCATCCTTCCCATTCAGCGCCTGCAGGATCAGCAGGGTGGATCCCAAATTGTTAATCAGCGTTATATCGGTATCAGACATATAATGCTCACACATCTGACTTACGATTTCTGCAAGTATCTGACGCTCCGTTGTATTGCCTCCCGCGATAACAATGCCATTGCTCGCCACACTTTTCCCCAGACCGGGAAGCGAACATCCAAGCAGGGTCAATACCACAAGAAGGAGCAGCCCGATAATCCTGCCTGTTTTTTTAGTTCTTATTTTTCTACACATTTGCCCTTTCCTTTCCTGCCTGATCCCTCATCTCACTGCTTGTCTTCGGAGTGAATCTGTGTTCGAGTACACCAAGCGCACCATCGAGTAGTAATGCCATCAGCGTAACCGGTACGGTTCCAGCGATAATCGCATAGAAGTTAAAATTATTTAATCCCATGAAGATAAAATCCCCCAGACCGCCTCCGCCAATGTAAGAGGCGAGGGTTGCCCATGCCACCATATAGACGGAGGATAAGCGGACTCCCGACATGATGACTGGGAAGGCAAGCGGAATCTGCACACGGACAATGATTTGACCGGGTGTCATTCCCATGCCCTTTGATGCATCAATGACATTTCTATCAACCGAATTCATCCCAAGATACGTATTCCGTATAATCGGGAGTAAGGAATATATGATCAAGGCTATCGTAGCCGGTAATTTTCCAACACCAAAGATAGGTACCATGATTGCCAATAATGCCAAGGATGGTACGGTCTGTAAAATCGAACAAAAAGCCAAAACTGCCTGTGACAATTTTTGGCACCTTGTCAGCAGGATTCCTGCCGGCACGGCAATTGCCGTACCAATTCCCAATGCCAGAATCGATATAAGGAAATGCTCTCCGATTTTTTCCGCAAGTACGGTACTGTTTTGTAATATATAATTCAGCATATGCCCCTCCTAAACTGTCATTTTTTCCGGCTTGATCTGCGCAATATCATCGTCACCCTCCGGTTGGTAATCGCTCCAATAGCTTTCGTATATTCTATCAACTGCTGCGGCACGGGTCACAAGTCCGACCAATACCCGATCCTCATTAACCACCGGAATATTCCGATACCCAAGGTCATTGATATAGTAAATGGCATCCCGAATCTTTGTATTATTGAAAATATAAGTCGTTTTCTTTATGTGATTGCCGATAAGGTCATTCCCCATACGGCTTCGGTCAAGATCAAAAATGCCGACATGACCCATCAGATGCTTTTGTTCATCGACTACAAACAGCATATCGACACGATTCTTTTTCATAATATGAATCGCTTCGCTTACCTTTATATTTGGCAAGGTACAGATCGGATTGGGTACCATCATTTTCTCAACCGTCTCATAGTCAAACTGAGCATGATTTAAGCGTTCTTCCCCAAGCATGTTCCGTACGAAATCATTCGCCGGGTTCGCTAAGATTTGATCCGGTGTGTCAAATTGAACAACCTGCCCCTGGTTCATGACAACCATCCGATCCGATAATTTTAATGCTTCGTCCATATCATGCGTTACAAATATAATGGTCTTTCCCATTTCGCGCTGCAAGCGTTTAACCAGCTGCTGAAGAGTATCCCGGGTAATCGGATCCAAGGCGCCGAAAGGCTCATCCATAAGGATGATCTCCTGATCTGCCGCGAGGGCACGTATTACACCGATCCTCTGCTGCTGTCCACCGGAAAGTTCGGACGGATAATAGTCAAGATAACTTTCCGGCAGATCCACCTTCCGCAGCAATTCCCGTGCAACCTGATTCATCTTATCTTCCGGCCATTTTAGCAGCTTTGGTACCATGATGATATTTTCATAAATGGTCATATGAGGCATTAAGCCAATCTGCTGAATGACATATCCGATACGTCTTCGCAGATTGATCTCATTGATCTTACTAATGTCCCTGCCATCAATTTCAATCGTTCCTGAGCTAGGAATGTTCATGCGGTTAATCATCCGCATACAGGTCGTCTTACCGCTGCCGGAGGTTCCGACAAAGCATATAAACTCGCCTGTTTCAAACTTAAGGTTAACATCCTTTACCGCAACCTTATTCCCAGAATAAATTTTTGATACATTCTTAAATTCTATCATATAAATTAAACCTCTTTCCTGCGCATCTTTCCACGCATTTTGAGCCCGTGCCTGCATGGTATTCACAAACTCACTTAAAAAAATCATATTCTTGTAGAATCTTATCCTACATCAATATCATCCCCCTATTACTCGAAACAAAATCTGTCCCATGGAATTTTTAGATAGAAAAGCGCCGCAAATCTAAAGTAACCATATAACTAATTTATAAGCTGTTACTTTACAAAAAATTCCACCTAATTATATTTAGTAGCAAAGAGTTTGCCTTGGCAAACTCTCACGCTGAGCGTGCTCTGCCGCAGGCAGATAAATACCTTATGCGCGAGTGCGTCATCTCCATGCGAACTATGTTCGCATGGAGGTTTTTTCATTGAATAGGACGAGCCTTCCTATTCAATAAAAATAGAGAAGCGCTCTACTTCTCTAACGGAATGCTTTCTTATGTGTGTTCACTTGCACTTATTGTATCACAATTTACAGAGTTTGTAAAATGCAGCTGACACAGCCTATGTTTTCTAGCTTTTGGGCCTTTTTGGCGCCCTGAATCACATTATCTATTTACATATCCTTAGAGCATAGTATAATAGTTAGATATATACCTGAAAATCCGACAGGTAATTTCAATTTTCTATTTTATATTACTTTTATAAACGATACGAGTGCTAAAAGTCTTCCTGGCAAATCGTCTTCATCAATTTGCACAAAGCAAGGAAAAACTCAAGTAATAGGAAGTAATATTTTGTTGAGCAACTGTTTGAAGTCGTTGGCACTTAGACCACGAAGTTGGCTTATAAATTGGCTTTTGACTCTCAAACCATAAATTTATCATTAAATTAAGGAGTTTTATCATGCAGAAAAAATTATTTCTCAAGGACTATACCTATATTGCATCAATGCTGTTCGGCATGTTCTTTGGTGCGGGCAATTTAATCTTTCCTGTATATATGGGGCAGATGGCGGGGCAAAATGTCTTGCCGGCAACGATTGGCTTTTTAATCACCGGAGTAGGCTTACCGCTTCTTGGAATTGTAGCAATGGGTATCTCTCACAGCAACGGTTTAAATGAAATGGGCAGCCGTGTTCATCCGGTTTACAGTCTCTTCTTGACCTGTATGCTGTATTTGACCATTGGCCCCTTCTTTGCAATTCCAAGGACGGCTACCGTTTCTTTTGAAGTTGGTATCGCTCCGCTGCTGCCGGATCAAAAGATATCGATTTATTTAGCTGTATTTTCCCTGCTGTTTTTTATAACGGTCTTATGGTTTTCGATCCGGCCTTCCAAAATTTTAACCTGGATCGGTAAAATTTTAAATCCGATTTTTTTAATTTCCCTTGGCATATTAGTCATTACCGCCCTGCTCAATCCCATGGGCCAGGTAGCGGAAATTCCGGTCATGGAGAGCTATCAAAGCAATAGTTTTTTCACCGGTTTTCTGGAAGGGTATAATACGATGGATGCACTTGCCTCCCTGGCTTTCGGCATCGTTGTTATCAAGGTGATCCGTAATTTAGGAATAGAGGATTCCAGTGCAGTTGCTGTTGATACGGTAAAATCCGGACTATTTAGCATGACCTTTATGGCTTTGATCTATATCTCCCTTACGATCATTGGGGCACAGAGCAGGGGCGTATATGAAGTAAGCGCCAACGGCGGCGAGGCACTGTCGATTATCTCAAAGCATTACCTCGGTAATGTAGGTTCGATCGTCCTTGCGATCACCATGATATTTGCCTGCTTAAAAACAGCGGTCGGTCTGATTACCTCCTGCAGCGAAACCTTTGTAACCCTTTTTCCCCATTCCCTTCCTTACAAAGGTTATGCGATCCTGTTTTGTATCATATCCTTCGGCATAGCAAACTTTGGTTTGAAGAACATTATTTTCTTCTCCATCCCGGTCTTAATGTTTCTATACCCGCTTGCAATCACGTTGATTCTACTCAGCTTATTTCATCGTTTTTTCCATGGGGCACGCTGCGTATATCTGTCCGTAACCGGCTTTACTGTGTTTGCCGCTATTTTTGATTTTATTAAGGCACTTCCGGATACCGTGAAAAATGTTCCGTTTGTGAATGCCCTTGTTTCTTTCGCTTCAAAATATCTGCCCTTCTATGACCTCGGCTTAGGCTGGGTCGTACCTGCTATTACCGGTCTTATCGTCGGTCTTATCATCAAGCGTACCGTAGCAAGCCGTTCATAGAATTCACTTACCAAAGCTTGATAGGGGTGTCAAAAGCCGATTTGTTAGGATAGCTTTTAACACTCCTATCAAGCATGGAGGACATAAATGTACCGCAACTCTCTACCGCGGCCTGGGTCGTATCAGAGGTCCAGCATAACGTTTGCAATGTTAAAATATATAATCAGAGAAAACGCATCTACAATTGTGGTTATAAAAGGACTCGCCATAACGGTAGGATCAAATCCCAGTTTCTTTGCAATCATCGGGAGCGTGCATCCTACTAACTTAGCTAAGAATACAGTCATAGCAAGGGTAGTACAAACAACCAATGCCACATAGATACCAACCTTATCTATCAGTAGCAATTTAGCAAAATTGAACACTGCAAGGGTAATTCCGCACGCAATTGCTACTCGGAATTCTTTCCAGACAACACGGAAGATATCCTTAAAATCCAGTTCATGTAAGGACAAACCGCGAATAATGGTAACCGATGCCTGGCTTCCTGAGTTTCCGCCCGTATCCATAAGCATGGGGATATATGCGGTAAGTACCACATACGTTTTCAACGCATCCTCAAAACGGGTGATGATCATTCCGGTAAAGGTTGCGGAAACCATAAGAATGAGCAGCCATGGCGTACGGCTCTTCCAGATTTCAAAAACTGATTTCTTAAGATACGGCTTATCCGTCGGCGTAATTGCTGCCATAATCTCGATATCCTCGGTTGTTTCCTTCTGCAGTACGTCGATCGCATCATCGACGGTTACAATACCAACCAGTCTTGAGTCCTTGTCTACCACCGGTAATACAGTCAGGTCGTATTTGGCAAATAGATTCGCCACCGTCTCCTGATCCTCTGTCGTCGTTACGTGAATAACATTGCGGTCCATCACATCTGCAATCAGTGTACTGTCATCGGAGAGGATCATGGTTCTGATCGTTACAAATCCGATCAGATGCCTTACCGGGTCCATCACATAGCAGGTATCAATCGTCTCGCTGTTCAGCCCTTTTTGCTTGATTACCTTGATGGCATCCGCAATTGTCATATTTGAATGCAAACCGATAAACTCCGTTGTCATAATACTTCCGGCGGAATCATGCGGATATTTTAATATCTCATTGATCAGCATACGAGTATGGGTATCGGAGTTCATAAGAATACGCTCTACCACATTTGCAGGCATTTCTTCCACAAGGTCTACCATATCATCGATATATAATTCATTCACGACTTCACGGATCTCCGTATCCGAGAAGCTGCGGATCAGCATCTCCTGCTGCTCTGTGTCCATTTCTGCAAAGGATTCCGCTGCAAGATCCTTGGGTAAAATCCGAAACATTAAAAGGATATTCTTCTCCGGTATATTTTCAAATAGTGCTGCAATATCGACTGGTTTCATCTTAGAAAAAATGCTCTTGATCGCCTTGTACTTTTTCTCTTCCATAAGTTCCATAACGTTTATTTCAAGTGAATTAAATTTTGCCATAAAGTCTTACCTCCTTATAAAGTATGTAATGAGAGCACCCGTATCAGAGGCCCCCTGTCTTCGACAGGAGCAAGACACAATTTGGCCGAAGCATCAGTGATAAGCGGATACATCCGCAGTCATCTTACACCATCGACCAGGAATTGTGCCGCTACTACTGCCAGTATCCATCTTTTTCACCTCGCTCCTTTCTAAAACAATAATCCCGGACTACAAAAAACGTATGTCCGGGACACGAATATTCTACAGCACCGTCTGAGCTTTAGCTTCGCAGGGCAATGTAATTGCATTATGCTGCACCTTATGCTTCGACGCAGCCTGTTCAAACCTGCTCATGGTGTCTCCACCAATCCGCGGCAGCAATCCGTATCCCTGTGGTAGCCTTACCTACCGGATCAATTAACACTAATTAGTTTAGCCGTTATTTTCGAAACTGTCAAGTTCATGGAAATCAATTTTTATAAAAGGGCAAAAAAGGATTACTGTTCACACCCACCCTGTATACCAAGTTATGATTTTGTCAAATGTATCCGTATCGGAGACGCTTTCGCTTAAGATTCATTACGTAGCGGTACATAAGGCTCCAAAATACGGAGCCAAAGTACCAACGAATGCAAATACTCCTGATGGGATATCATTTGTCGAAATCATATTATAGACTTATTGGGGTGTGAACAGTAACAAAAAAGGATCTGCAGCCTTCTTTCGCATGCGGGAGGATAAGACACTGATTCCTTCTGTCTTTCCAACCGTGTACTACAGGAAGGTTACACACCCTCTTCTATGCTTGCAGAGCTGCTGCCTTTTCGTAAACGGGGGCTGTCGCACTAACAACCTAAAAAGGCGCCCACATAGAACTAGAATGTTTATCACATCAATGTCTAAAAAAAGAGTATGTGAATTATTATCCATAAAGAGACCGTTTGTCGCCATCGGTACTTAGGTTGTGGCAGATAAATATCTGTCACAGCCTTATGTACCGCTATGAGCGACAACCGAGTGAGAACGTGTCTTATGTTGGATAATAATCACACACTCTTATTGAAAACCTAAAAGGTGATAAACATCATTAGCGTGAAAAGGGCGTCGTATATTTAGTGCGACAGCCCCTGCAGCCGCATGTTTTCAAATACTATTTGGAACTCTGCCATTCATCAATTTGACTCTGCATTTCATCAATTACATCCTGAACACCGGTTGCTTCAAGCTTCTTAATTAATTTTGGAATTACATCATCCGGATCCACACTACCCGTATAAAGTGCAGCGCCAAACTCGTCTAAAATACCTCGAAAGCCTGCAATCTGTGTCGAAACAGGATCCGTATCAAAGTCAAATCCAAAGCTTGGGGTCGATATCGATTTATTATTAAAGTCTCTGAATTCTGCCCATTTATCGAGCGGTTCTTTCTCTTGTACATACGTATTAAACAATCCGCCCTGTACCCAATAAGGCACCGAATAATTCTTTCTGTTTTCCTCATTAATCTGTATCTTACAGTTATATACAAATGGTCTGCCCTCGGTTTGCTCGATTTCCTCCTGCGTTGCATCCACCTTATCATAATGAACTCCCTCAATACCATAGTTCAAAAGATTTCGTAAATATTCATCTGTATTAATCAGGTTTAATAATTCAACTGCTTTTTCCGGATGCTTGGAGGTTCTTGAAACACCAGTCATTGCACCTCTGGCGGAAGCATTCGTTACTACCGTATCCATAATAGGAGTCGCAACGACTTCATAGCCTAAGTCCTTCCCCCAGATCAGTTCTGCATACGGCTGACCGTCGCCCTTTGTAACAAAACGCTTCACTGACTTATCATCGCTTGCCGTTGCCGCATCTTTGTTAATATATCCTGCAAGAAAATACTCTCTAATTGTTCGCAGCGTACTCTGCATCTTCTCTGTCTCAAATACATTCTTAACAACTAAATGATTCGGATCGCAATCATATTCAATTCCAATCGGATCCTGTATCTTATCCATGTAGGTTGGTGCCGTGAAATCTCTTGTTAAATACATCGGAACGACTTCCGGCTCATTCTCCTTAATTACCTTTAACCATGGCTCCAGATCCTCTACAGTTTTGATCTCCTGATACGGGATATCATACTTATCTACATATTCCTTTGTAAATACCCACATCGGCATACTTCCGATTTCCTTCTCATTCGGCACGGCATAGGTGATGCCACCGATTTTGGCTGCCTCCCAGAATTTCGGATCAATATTATCATACATTTCTTTCCCATACTCTTTGAGCAAATCATCCAATGCAAGGAACGCACCCTTTTGCGCATTTTGCACATAATCATTTGCCCAGGAGCAGGTAAACATTAAGTCGAATTCATCACCAGTATTAATTAATACCTGCATCTTCTTGTTGTAATCGCCCCAGCCAATCTGATTGATCTTCAGCGTTACACCGATTTTCTCTTTCGTATACTCATTTACCTTTTCCAAAACGGTATCCATATCCTTCTGCGGATCCCCGATTTGATACCAGATCAATTCCACGACTTCATCTTTGCCGGAATCCTTCTTAGCGGAATCATCCTTTTTATCATTCTCTTTATTCATATCGGTTTGCTTTGTCGCCTCGGTGGTATCCTTTTCATTGACTTTGGGCGATTTTTGGCATCCTGTCATCAAGGATAAAACCAGAACAAAGGAAAGTATTAATGCAAATACCTGTTTACTCCTTCTTACTTTCATTATAAATCCTCCCTTAATATATGATAATTATATTTTATAATACTTCCATGCTTTTCCAAGTGCATTAATTACAGTTTTACTTCACAAATTATTATTCCTTAACTGCACCAATCGTCAAACCTTTTACAAAGTACCGCTGAAAGAAAGGATAGGCAAAAATGATCGGCAAAGTGGCAATGACAACGATCGCCATCTTCGTACTTTCCTTCGGCAGATTTAAAGCCATTTCAACACCATCGATCCCCATTACCGTTGCGTTATTAATAAAGAATTCCATATTGGATTCAATCTTAATCAGCAGATACTGCAGCGGTATAATGGAGTTATCATCAATATACAGCATCGCATTAAACCAATCGTTCCAGTATGCTAAGGTCAGGAACAAACCGATCGTTGCTAAACCGGGCAATGCCATGGGAATAACGATCTGGAAAAAGAGTCTTAGCTCCGATGCTCCGTCAATCTTCGCCGATTCAACCACGGATTCCGGAATACTGGTATTAAAAAAGGTCCGCAATACGATAATATTAAACGAGTTGAGAGCTAATGGAAGTATTAATACCCATATGGTATTTTTTAACATAAGCACCTTCGAGATCACGAAATAATTTGCCACCAAACCGCCGTTAAACAGCATCGGGATTGCAATCAGCTTCGTGAAAAACTTACGGTACGCGAATGTTTTTCTGGATAAGGCATAGGCGTAAG
This sequence comes from Lachnospiraceae bacterium, assembly GCA_015057615.1. Classification (GTDB taxonomy): domain Bacteria; phylum Bacillota; class Clostridia; order Lachnospirales; family Lachnospiraceae; genus Mobilitalea. Next base: position 44,372 of record SVEA01000011.1, read on the forward strand.
TGCCGGTCAGCAATAATCCGATTATGGTTCCTAAGACCGTTACGGTAATTGTGGAGCCATAGCTTTTCAAAATATTGGTTCCCGAATCAAAGATATACCGATAAGCCTCCAAGCTTAGCTTTTTTGGTATAAATTGATAGCCGTATAACGTCAGTGCCTTCTCATCTGTAAAGGAAATTATAATTACAAACAGGTAGGGAATAATACAAATCAATGCGAGAAAAGCCAGAATAATGTTGAAAATTGTATTGGTTGCCGGCTTAATCTGATTATATTTGCATTGTGCTTCCTCTATTTTTTCGATATGTTTCTCCTGCTTGGTACGCTTAAAGCCAAGTAACATATTCATTCACCTCCGTCTAGAATAATGCATTATCACTGTCGATTTTAGATACGATCTTATTTGCCGTCAAAATAAGTATAAAGCCTACCGTAGATTGAAATAATGCCGCAGCCGAACTCATACCGATCTCTCCGGATGCCGTCAATGCGCGGTATACATAAGTATCAAGAACGTTAGTGTAATCAAACAGGGCTCCTGAGTTTCTTGGAATCTGATAGAACAATCCAAAATCTGCACTGAAAATTCTGCCTACCGATAGGATAAATAAAATTGTGATTACCGGCTTGATCAGGGGAATTGTTATGTACTTGATTTGCTGAAATTTTGTAGCTCCGTCTATGACTGCCGCTTCATAATAGGTCTTATCAATGCCGCATATCGAGGCAAGATAAACGACGGTATTATAACCGATTCCCTTCCACTGGCTGACCAGAATAATAATGAACGGCCAGAACTTTTTCTCACTGTACCAGGCGATTTCTGTTTTCCCCATGCTTTGCAGAAGGTTATTAATAAATCCCTTATCCGGGTTTAAGAATGCATATAGAAAATAGCTTACGACTACCCAGGATAAAAAGTACGGCAAAAACATAGAACTTTGATAAATTTTAGCAAGGGTCTTCTTTCGGATCTCATTCAGCATTAATGCCACAAGGATCGGCAGTACGATACCCAGAACGATAAAAACGATATTGTAGCAGACGGTATTTCGAAATACGATCCACATGTCTCCGCTGTAAAATAAAAACCTGAAATTATCAAAACCGCACCACTCACTATCAATTAAGCTTTTTATAAACCCGCCAGTCAGCTTGAGTTTTTTAAAAGCCACAATAACTCCGAACATTGGCAAATAGGCAAATATAAGAAACCATATTGCACCCGGAAGACTAAGCATAATCAATTGCCGGTTTCTTTTTAATCTGCTCATAAAGCTTGACTTTCTCGATTTCTGTCCCTGCATCTTGTCTGATTTCCTCCTTTATTGCTTTCCTGCTTATACTATACCATTTATGAAAATAAGGTTATAGTTAAAAACTTTTAGGTTTAGTGAACATTCTATTGATATTATCCGGATTACGTTTCCAAACAAGTAAAACAGCCATTTTCTAAAACGATAATTTATGACGCTCCTATTAATAATTTTTCATTTCACGCAGGGAAGCCGGTGAGGTACCATAGCACTGCTTAAACTTCCTATAAAAATAACTGGCATCCGTATAGCCGACCTCTTTTGCGATGTCATTTATTTTCATATTCGTTTTTAAAATCAGATCTTTCGCCTTGCTATTCTTAATATTCGTAACATATTGTGAAAACGAGCATCCTACCTCCTTTTGAAAAAGCTGTCCTAAGTAGGAGGTGTTCATGTTATAGGCATTTGCCAGTGTCTTTAAATTCATATCTTCCCGGTAATTATGCTCTACATCGCTTAAGATCTGCCGTACCACCGGAGTATACTGCGAATCTTCTATATTGATGCACTCCATAATCTCAATGATTTCAAGCAAAAAGATGCCTTTGATATCGGATAATTCATCCGCCCGAAATAATTCTTCAATCACTTCCGCCAGATTCTTCAGCTTATTTTTCTTCGTTAATTTGAACTCATTGATAATATTTTGAAGAGCTAGGGCAAGTTTAATTGACAAATGATAGATCACGTCACTTGTCACCTGCTCTATGGCAATATTATTGACAAATAAATCTTCAATATAGGCATTAACCGCCAATCGGTCCTTCGCAAGAATCATCTTTTGAAGGTACCCTTCATCCAGGGCAATATTCTTTGATTTTCTGCCGCTGACATAGCTTTTGTCAATACAGCTGCTATAGCCGGCAAACATGATATATTTTTGAAGCTTTCTTATTTCCTTTAGGGCGGGTCTTAGATTATTAAGCTCTGTGAACAGGCTGCTTACGGTAAAGAAAGTAAGCACTTCAAAAAAAGCCTCTATCTTATCCTGCAATTGTGAAAAGTAGGACATAAGACAGGCTTCCTCTGCCGTGTCGGTAAAGAACAAAAGGATGATCTCATCTTTTGCATAATTAAAGAAATGCATGTCATGTTTCTTGCATTCCTCTTTCAGATAAGACAATATATCCGCCATCTTCTCTTCTTTGATATTCTTCTGCTTAATCTTAATATTGGCGGCAACGCCGTAGGGCTTATCCATGTGGATGCCAAGCTCTTTAAAGTAGTCCGTACTCCCTTCCTTCATTTCACCGGATAAAAAGCGCAATAATTTCTGCTTGGAGATAATGCTCCTCTTCTCCCCATGGTCGATTTTCTTCAATTTCTCAACCGCCTCGGTCAGAATATTTTCCAATTCCACCTCATTGATCGGTTTTAAAATATAATTCTCAACATCCAGCCGAATCGCTCTTCGCGCATATTGAAACTCATCATACCCGCTCAGAATCACACACCTCATACGCTTATCCTTTTTTCTGACCTCGGTCAGTAGCTCCAACCCATCCATGACCGGCATATTAATATCAGTTATAATAATATCGACCGGCTCTTCCTCCAGCTTCGTAACCGCCTCCATCCCGTTACGAACCATATGTACCACCTGTAACCCAAGCTTATCCCAATCAATAATCTTAGAAATCCCCTCAAGAATTAATCCCTCATCTTCGGCAATCAGTACTTTATACATTATGATCCTCCTTCATCGGCAATTTTAATGTAACGCATAATCCATGCGGCATATTCTGTTCCAGGAATACCCCATACTCCGCTCCATATGCAGCCGTCATTCTTCGATGAACATTTAATAAACCTAACGAACCTTGTGATGTACTTTTTGCTTTCAATTCTTCTTCGATTTCTTCCAGCTGTTCCTTTGTCATCCCTTTGCCATTATCCTTGACAAAGACCAGCAGATCCCCATCCTCCTCCGTCACCTGAACGGCAAGACGGTTATCGTCATCCTCCAATCTTATCCCATGGACAAAATAATTTTCAATAACCGGCTGTATGGTAAACTTAATTACCGGAACCAGCATATATTTCTCCGGACAATCAAGCTCAAACCGAAAATTACCCTGGTACCGGAATTCAAAAATTTCAAGATACTTCTTACAATAATAAATCTCCTTTGCCAGGTTGATAATATTACTGTCCTTGATCTGACTACGGAAAATCACCGCCAGATCATAGAGCATCTTGCCGACCTCCTTATCCTCGTTGCAGATCGCTTTCATTCGAATTGCTTCTAAGGTGTTATATAAAAAATGAGGGTTGATCTGACTTTGCAGGGCACTCATTTCTGCATTTTTCTGCTCGATTTCTGCAATGTAACTTTTCTGTATATAGGAATCCAAGTTTTTGCACATTTCGTTAAAATACTCGGCGATAATATCAAGCTCATCCTCATGCCCGACCCTCAGCCTAATTCCAAAATCACCGCTCATCGCCTGTTTCATACCGCTGATTATGGTTTCCATCCTTGAGGTCAGCTTTTCCAATCTCCGATTTACTAAAAATGTACCGCAGATCAGCAGCATCGCTCCCACCAAAATAAGCATGATATAAACAGGAATGGATATATCATTCGTTTCCTTCTTATCGACATAAGCAAGAACATTCAGATCCTTTTTCTGCTGTCTATGAATATAGACATCATATTCTTTTTCAATCTCACCGCTGCTATTAAATTGCTGCAGATTTTCAAATCTGCCCGGCTCCGATTCGTAAACAATACTCCCATCGTCGTGATAGACAAAAATCTTTGCTTTTCCATAACGATTCTCTAATCTGGTAAAACCCTGGCTGCTGAATGCCACCTGCATGCAGCCGGCACTGGCAAAGGTATGCGGATCACGGATCTCCTTTTCAAATACAATATTTCCATCCGATACAAATACATTTTTCTCCATCGCATTATGCCGGATATGAAAGGTAGTGCTCTTCATCGAGCCGTCCGGGGTATAGGTGTATTTCGTAAGGAAGCGGTAACTGATTAAATTAATGTCTGTTATGTAAGAGCTTCTTGTTAAGGCATCCGCGACAAAGGTCCGGATGCCCTGGAACACATTATCCTTGTCCTGGACAAAGGAATCAAACTTTTTATTATAGTATTCATCGGTATCCAGGCTCAAAAACCAAATCACATCCTGAAGCTGCATCTTATTCTGATATAGGCTGAATTGTACAGAAGAGGCTTTGGTTGCTATATCATCCACATATTCAATTCCGCTCTGACACATCATATCGATATATTCGAGATTCTTTTTGCGGGTCTCCCGATAAATGCTGATTAAAAAATATGTCTCTAAAAGCAATATGATGCAGATTAAGACAGACATATAGTTAATCATTAGCTTTTTATATATTTTTCTGGAATTCCGGTTCGTAGCAATCACTCTACTTTCTATTATCTTCTGTTTTACAGCAGGAACAACATGCATGGTCATGCTTCCATACCCCCATCAAAACCCAGGTAAGGCTTTCATTTCCATCCCATTATAGCATATTTTTGTACTCATTTATAACTCTTTTACTTTTAGAAAACGCAAAAAGAGAGTTATTCACTCTCTAATTTGCTAAATAGTTTTCGATTCGTTATTACAATTAAGAAAGAATAAATACTCCCCATAAATAAAAAAGTTGTTCCCGCCATGACCTCAAACAATACCAGCATAAATAAAAATATAACCGCATTTGCCAACGCATATAATGGTTTCCCGATTACGATTGCGAAAGCATTTTTTATAATTTGAATATTCTTCATGATATATCTGCTGATAAACAAATATAAAAACGGTGTCATTAAAATTATAACCGCCAGTACAAGAATAAATGTCACGGTAAAAATCGCAACCTTCGGTACATGAACAAAATATTTTATACTGGTACAAAGCATAAATACAGCCATAAGCTGTATCACTCCCATTGCTGCCGATTGCATGAAATTCATCCGATAGCCTTTAAAATACTCACGAAAAGGGTAGATATCCTTGTTCTTTACCAGCTTATTCATACAATGAAATAAGGCACAAAGGGACGGCGCCATTGGCAGAAGGCAAAGCAAAAACAAAGGCAGGTATTCACCTATGCTGCTTATCCCCACCAGAAAATAAAATCCCAGGAAAGGGATATTGCTTAATTGAAAAAGTATATTCAAAACGAAAAAGTAATAGACATAGTCAAAAAACGACATCAACTTTTCCATATTAAAACCCATATGATCGACCTCCTTTCGTAAGCTATCCCATTCATTAGCATTGCAAAAGGAATTGCTGTTAATTGCTTGATGAAATCAGCTATAGTAAACTTATATACCATGGATATTATACTTTTATAATGACGAATTTTTACGAGTTACTAGATATCATTAGGAAATTCACTTTTGTCTCTGTCATACCAGAAAGTAAAATTCCTTAGGATATCGTAACGAGTAAGTCTGAGTCAGAATAAAAATATAATATTCCATGGTAGCAGGCCGACTTCTGATTTCATCAAGCATTGGCCATTTCTTTTACTGTGAATTTTCTGTTATTTCTTTAATCCGTGTACCTGGATTTCATAGATGCGCACTGCGGAGTCAGCTCCCTGGGTAGGCTTGATTGCGGTTACCTTTACATAACGAGCTTCTCTTGGCTTAAAGGTATCAAGTGTTTCACCAGCAGCATTTTTCTTAATCTCAATTGCCGGCTCAAACGTTGTTCCGTCAGTACTGGTCTCAATTGTGTACCATAGTGTATTCATACCGGCGCTTTCATTTCCTTTTTCCGCATGCGCCATATAAACCTCGCTCACCATCATTACCTTACCAAGATCAATCGTTAAGTCATGAGGTGCCGGACCGGTTGCACACCATTTCGTATCGGTCTTTCCGTCCACTGCAAATTGCGGTGCTTCATTCTCATTTACATAGCCAGATGCACTGGTTTCCTTGCCCTGGGAAATCAAAGGCAGTTCTCCGGAAGCGTCCTTGCGGACTACGATCATTTCTTCCACCTTACACTCTGCTGTACCTTCGTCATTCTTAGCCACCAGGGTAACATCATAAACACCTTCGTTCGAATAGGTAACCTTCGGATTCTCCTCCGTTGAGGTCGCGGTATCAGCGCCGTCAAAGGTCCATTCCCAAGCGGTGGTATTCTGGGATGCCAGGCTGGTAAACTCTACTGTTTCACCAGGAGCAACCATCGTCTTAGAGGCTTTCATATTGGACTTTGGAAGACTGATATTCGGCCAATCCATAACGACACTGCTGCCGTCTCCTCTTTGCAGATATTCATTGACCGCCACCACTTCAAAGGTTGACTGCTTTTCCTCTGCTTCTCTTGCGAGTGCATGTATATAGTGAGCAGTTGCCGTTGTTGCACCCATAAAGGATTTGCTTCCGTCTTCGTATGTCTTATATACTTCATAATATTTTGCATTGTCTACAGCGTTCCAGGTAAGCTTAACACCTGCGTAAATGCCGTCATCATCAAATTGCTGGTAAGCTACTGCCACATTTTCCGGTGATGCAGGTACCTGATCCGACTTTTCTGCAATGGTAATGTTTCCAAGGTTGATCTGAACGATCTGTGTATCGCTTGTCAGCCGGAAGCTTAGACCTATTTTCTTGATCGATTTGCCTGCTGATTTTGCTATATCATAAGAAATCTTTGTCCATTCCGTACCGGCTTCCTCATCGCCTGTCAGCTGTTCTTTTGAACCATCGTGATATTCCAGAACCAGATCCACGGCTGCCGGATAATCTGCTTTTACCATAACCGATGCTTCTGTCTTGTCCGTAAGCGGCAGATCTGCACTGTAAAGGGTAAGCTCGGAATTCTTGCCGGCTTCCATTTTACCATACAGCTTAATCGAGTTGCCGCCATAAATGCTGCTCGCATAGTCAAAACTCGGTTTTAGCTTATTCTCACCTTCCTGGTTTAAAATCCAACGGTAGGTCGGCATAATATCCATCATACTTCGGTTGTTCCAATCCAGTGCAGATACCTTTTCACCATCAATAAAGAAACTATAGCCATTACCGAGACTAAAGTTTGTAATAAACGGAAGGGTATGTACAACGGACTTCTCTATTGCATAGGTAGAAACTCCGTGCCATTCATTGTCTCGTGCCTTTGTCGGAATCATCGGGTTGCCGTTTTCATTTACCCACAGACGATTCTCTGCTTTTTCATATTCTTCCAAAGTCTCCGCTGAAAAATATGCCCAGCTCGGACAATATAAACCTAACGAAGTATAAGGAACATTGTTCTCTGCAAATAAGTTCCATTTGATTGGCGTACGGATACCATTTGCCTGAACATCCATACCGGCATAGATATCATATGGATCAATTCCAAATTTCTGTGCATTCTCCTTCGATTGCTTCAACAGATTCTGATCTGCCAATTGGTCCACGGTCCACCAGAAATTCAGGAAAATATTGTCTGCACCTTTTTTCCCGTCGGCATCCAATAGGAAAACAGAGTTCTTGTCGGTTAATGCATTTTGATAATCCATAACACCTTCTTTTGTCATGGAATCATACCAGATAAGATCTAATTTATCATCTGCTTTTTCTCTAAACTGCTGAACAAAAGCTAGCATCTTATCTGCATGCTCCTTTGTTAACGGAGCTTCCTCAGTTCCGCCAACCTCCTGATTGATAAACCAGCCATCGAATCCGAGCGTAGTTGCCGCTTCGATCAGCTTATCAACTAAGGGGAACTTTCCGTCTGCATCCATGGTAAGGAAATCATCTAACCACTGCATCTTGCCTCCCCACGCTTCGGGAGCCAGGAAGATGGTTCCGAGAACGGGTACGCCGTTTGTGTGACCCGCATCAATGACATCTGCCGTAGGCGGAACGATAAGTCCCTCACCTGCAGAACCGCCCCAGTATACCAATTGGTCAACGTACTGCCAGTAGGAAAATGTATTTGCGTCAAATACATTAAGGCCGTGCGGGGAGTTCCCGCTTGTACTGGCATTCATAATAGACAGTGCCGCAACCTTAAATTCCTTCTTTTGCGTAGAATTGCTTGGTTCTAACTTGTCTTTGTCAATCCGTTCCTTTAGAGGAATCGTGCTGACATACAAGTCTAAATCCTCTTCCTCCCCGGGATTCCACTCTAATAATTCGTTCGGGAACCAGTAGGGTGCATTGGGCTGATTCAGCATCTTCATATCCGGATTTGCTTCCGGTGTAATACGATAAACCACTTTTTCTACTTTTGGTTCTTCTGCTTCCGGCTCTTCTGCTGTTGTAGCAGGTGTTACTTCCGGCTTAGAAGTTGCATCCGTATCTGGCTTCTTCGCGCATGCCGTAATACTCATACTTGCTATCAGAATAAGTGACATAAACCTTAAAGCATTTTTTTTCATATTATCCTCCCTAACACATTATTTATAACATAAGTGTACATGGGGATTTCAAATACATAAAGTGTAAAAATTCCATATTAACTGCATTCATTCTAGCCAGTTGGTCCATATTCCTATGAATGGCAGGGAAACCGATTGTAACGGATTCCTTTATCTTCTGTCTGTCTTGAAGCCATTGCATTTGCTATCGCCAGTGTAATTATATGCGCAGGTGTTATTATCACGATGATTCCAGCATGAATAATATTTATCCTGTAAATCTTTGAAATTGAAAATCCATACAGGCGCATTGTATCTTCCATAAAAAGGGTGTATTATGTAGGAAACATAGTACACCCTTTTATGATAGGAATGACAAAAGCCGATTATAAACTCATCTTCATCAATTTGCATATTTTATGTATTGACAAGTAATATGAAACAAATTTCATTCGCAGCACGCAGTCCCGCAAAGCATTGCAAAAACGCAATACTTGGGTTGAAGTACGTAATGGTGCATAAGACCACAAAATACGTAGTCTAAGTGCCAACGGCTTCAAACAGTTGTGCAGTAAAATATTGTTGCCTATTATCTAAGTTTTTCTTTTATTTATTCAAATTGATGAAGACGATTTGTTAAGAAGGCTTTTGTCGCTCACTCGCTGATGATAGTGACCCAAATATCATTTACAGTATCTGGATATCCACTGCCCCGCTGGTATACAAGGAGAATACTAAATCCGAATTCTTTGGAAACACAGGAAAGGAGTTTATCTTCTCCGTCAATGATGATCCTGCCACCATACGAAAAGCTATGATTGACTATTTTTCAAACAATACAACCACACCGGATACAAAATGAGATTTTCCGGCTGCTTATTCATGTAATTCCGCCAACCATACCTTTTGCGGTTCTTTGGCGGAATTGCATTTTTTTATAAGTCATAGAATACTCTCTTCAAGCGAGAATCACTTAATCTACTGAGCAGCTCGTTCGTAATTGTTCCGGCACTACCTGCCACCTGTTCTGCAGTGATTTCTTCCAAACCGTCTTTACCGATCAGAGTAGCAATATCGCCCTTCCTAATATCCGGGATATCGGTAACATCGGCAACAAGCTGATCCATACAGATACGCCCAATAACCGGCACACGATACCCTCGGATCAAGACATGACTCTTCCCCTCAGAAAGGCTGCGTGGGAAACCGTCTGCATAGCCGATGGAAATAACGGCAATTTTCCTTTCTCTTTGTGCAATAAAGGTCCGGCTGTAGCTGACACTCTCCCCGGCTTTGATCGTTCTGACAAGAACTACTCTGGATTTTAATTCCATAACAGGCTGTAAATCCAAGGAACATTTTGTATTTTTCTCCGTACTGCTTAAAACACCGTAAAGCGCAATTCCAATTCTGGCATAGCTGCATTTTAATTCTGGATAATTTAAAACTCCATAGCTGCTTTGAATATGTGTCGGAGGAATCGGAATGTGCTTTGCCTTTAATCGGTCGATAAGCTCGTAAAAGTTCTGAATCTGCTGCTTCGTAAAAGCAACATCGGATTCCTCCCGGCTATCCGATGCACTCAGATGTGTAAAAATGCCGGAAACCTTAAGATTTTTACAGGCAAATATTGATTCAATTTCTGACGCATGCTGATAGCTTTCCCCAAGCCGGTTCATGCCCGTATTCACTTTAATGTGAATACAAATCGGTCTTCCATACTGATTCAATTCTTTTGCATGCTCCAGATTCACTACGGTCTGTGATAATTGATAGTGAAGCAATGCGGCTGCTCTTACTGCCGGAGTATAGCCTAAAATCAGAATTTCCCCCTGAATCCCTTCCTTACGCAGCCGGATGCCTTCGTCAATTGTTGCCACAGCGAACGCGTGAATACCAATGCGGCTTAAATACGCCGCGACCGGGACTACACCATGCCCGTAGGCGTTTGCTTTTACAACCGCCATAATCTCACATCCGGCAGGAAGCACCTTCTGAAATTCCTTCACATTATGGTTGAGATTCGTCCGGTTGATTTCTGCCCATGCCCGGTCCCTGCTCCCGATAGAAGCATCACGATCGGCACCGGCATCGGCGGTATGTTTCGGCTTTCTGCGAACAAGCAGGCTAAGCACAGCGGCAGCGGCAAGAGAGCTGATCGCGACCGCTATATAATGGAGGATACTGTTATCAATCAAAAGCTTCTGCATTCCTGCTGCTTTTGCAAAACCACGGATGGCCACGATCATTGCCGGGTGAATTAAATAAATGAACATAGATAGATTTCGCAGGTATCTTCGACTTTTTCCTTCCCATAACAGCAGGCTCTGAAACAGGAAAATCATGCAGGGTAGAAGCATAATATACATACTATCATGTCTTTGAACATGAAACTTATAAAGCAGCAGCGCTTCAATAAGCAGAAGACCAAAACTCACCGTAAATCCCAAAAGGCAGGTTCGTAATGGCAGTCTTTTTCTCTTTTGTGCCAGAAAAGCCCCCAGCAGGAAGAAAATCGGTGCAAAAAACAAACCATTCCGCGTATAGTCGGTAAAACGGAACAAGATCTGATAAACCGCTTTTAGAAACGGGATTTTCTCTGAAATACCGTAATAGCTGTCACCAAACAGACCGATGAGATATAGAACCATACTGATTCCTAATGCCTGCCCCGCTGTCCGCCTTTTCAGCAATAGCCAGGTGATACAGGCTCCCAGGATAGCTGCGGGAAGATACCATAGATGATAAAAGGTACCGTCAAAAATAATAGCCTTTAGAAGATTCGGCAGATGCCTCCACTCCTTTATCGTTCCTGTATAGATATTGAGCGGCAGGTAGAGCAGGATGGTAATGCCATAGAGTTCGGCGGTCTTTTTCACAAAAGCCATCAATCTGCCGGACTGTTCACGGGCTTCCTCCTTTTTTGAAAATAGGAAGAAACCAGAAGCCATAAAGAAGAATGGAACCGCGACGCGGGCAATTACTCTTGTCAGAATAAAATCTGCTGTTGTGTTAAGGCTCGTTAACGGTGACGTATGAATTGCAACCACGAGAAAAGCGGAAATCAATCTGAAATAGTCAATCCCGGTATATTCTTTTCTTTGCATATTTGTCATAGCCGCTCCCTCCATAAAGTTACCACAACTCCATCCTCGTTGTTGCCGGACACCTGATAAGGAAGGTTATCCGGGATTTCTATCATAACCTCCTGATTCTCCGGAACCGAAACATGGAAAATCTCGAAATTATAACGATTCTTACAAAACCGCAAATGTTCCCTCTGATAGGAGAACTCTTTTAGATAATCCGTGTATTCTTCCAAGGTGAAATTATTTTCCCGCATAGCTTCGGAATGGGGATACCCTACATAGCGGAAATGCCACGGCTCATGAGCAATCTGCGTAATCTGCTCACTTCCAGCTGGGTAACGCTCAATAAAACCGTACTGTACCGAAAGCTCACGGAAACGTCCGCAGATTCCGGTATACGGAAAATCAGGACGAATAAAATCAATGACGTCACTATTTTTAGCAAGATCGATAGCAAGGCCCGTCTGATGCTCACTGCATCCTGGAATGGCAACGAACTTCTTAGTAAATTCATCTCCATTCTCCCGCAGGGAGTCCGCATAGATCTCCTGCTGCTCCCCCATCGTCCGGTAACCGCTGACCGGAATAATACCATCTCCGCATTCTAAATCAAACGTGACCTCGGACAGCATTTTAGCCGTCTGTTTTTCCAAAAGGATGTGAGCGGCATCGGGCTGTACCGGTGCCAGATAATTCTTGCGCATATCGCTTTTCAGCGGATGGGATGGATTGACAAGAATTAAGTACCCCCTGGAAATATCTGTCGTGTTAAGTCGGAGCGTTCTCATGGCTGCATCGCCAGCTTAATTAGTTCATCTACAATCTGAGAAAAGGTCATCCCGATCCCTTTCAGCATACTGGGGTAGCGGCTATGAGAAGTAAAGCCGGGGATGGTATTTACTTCATTAAAGATGATTTCCTCATCGGGGGTCAAAAACATATCTACCCGTGCAAAGCCCGAACAGCCGAGTGCCTGGTAAATCACTGCTGCTGCCTGCTTGATACGTTTCGCCGTCTCCGCACCGATACGAGCAGGCATGTGAATCTTGGAGGTTTTTAGCGTATACTTTTCCGTGTAGTCAAAGAAGCCGTGCGACAATTCGATTTCATCAACCCTGCCGATCGTAAGCGTTTCGTTACCAAGAACCGCACATCCCACTTCAAAACCGTCAACCGCCTCCTCAATAACCACCTTGCGGTCATGCTGGGCGGCTGCATGCACCGCATCAATCAACTCATTTTTACCGGAAACCTTGGTAATACCAAAGGATGACCCAGCATTTGCCGGTTTCACGAACAAAGGATATTGTAGCTGCGCTGCCTGCTGCAAAAGCTCCGCCTCCGTTACAGGTGAATGCAGAACAACGGAAGCAGGCGTTTTTATGCCCGCTAAGCTTACCAGCCTATGCGCGAAATCCTTGTCCATGCAGAGAGCGGAGCTGAGAATCCCGCATCCGACACAGGGAATGCCCGCCATTTCAAGTAATCCCTGCACCGTACCGTCCTCGCCGTTTTTACCGTGCAGTATGGGAAATGCTACATCAATCGGAAGCTCGACTGCCTTGCCGCCTTCCAGAACAAGAATACCGTGGGTGGTACGGTCCGGCGAAATGACAGCCGGAACGCAGGAAGCATGCCTGCTCCATGTATCGTTTCTGATCTCTTCAATACCCCCGCTGTATTTCAGCCATTCTCCCTTCTGGGTGATTCCCAGCAGAATAACATGGTACTTCTTTGGGTCAAGATTCTCTATCACGGAGCAGGCGGACTGTAAAGACACCTCATATTCCGTAGAATTGCCGCCAAATAAAACGGCGATTGTTGTTTGTTTCATAAAATCAATCCTTTCCAATATTTCGTATGACTGGGCGAAGTAACAAAGGGTTTGCCAAGGCAAACTCTCGTACCGAGCGCGTTCTGCCGCAGATAGATAAATAAATACCTTACCCGCGAGTGCATCATCCCAATGCGAACTATGTTCGCATGGAGCGTTTTTTGTCGTATAGAACGCAATTTCCTATACGACAAAAAACCTGTCTGGTTCGATACTATCATCTTACCGAAACCGGACAGGCAATATTGGATTTTTGACTTATTAAAACCTTAAGAATGACTTATGGAGAACTTATTTTTCACTAAGGCTGCGAATACTGCGGGTTGCTTTTTCCGGCATTCAAATTCCCGGTCGGAAGAGCAACCGTAAAGGTTGTTTTGATCTCATCGCTCTGGGCCGAAATCGTACCTCCGTGAGCAGTGACAATCTCTTTGGCAATAGCGAGACCAAGTCCGGAGCCGCCAGTTTGAGAAGAACGAGAGGTGTCCAGCCGGAAAAACCGTTCAAAAATAACCTCCAGCTTATGCGGCGGAATCGGGTCACCACTATTCGTAAATTGAATCACTACCTTTTCTGCTTTTACAGAGGCTGTGACTTCAATCGTACTGTCACTATAGCTGTAAGCAATCGCATTTTTCAGAATATTATTAAATACGCGTGCCAGCTTGTCCGCATCTCCCCAGATAACGAGGTCATCCGGCACATGTACTATGGTTCGTTTATTTTGAGGCATCATGATCGGATAGAATTCGTCCGCCATTTGCTGCAGCATAAAGGTTAGATTGATCTTCCTCTTATTTAATACAATAGTACTCAGATTAAAACGGGTAATCTCAAAAAATTCTTCGATGAGCTGTTCCAGACGGTACGCCTTTTCCAGCGTAATGCCCGTATATTTTGCTCTTTGCTCCACCGGCATATCTGCCGCCTCATCTAAAAGGTTAAGATATCCAATCACAGAAGCAAGCGGTGTCCGGATATCATGTGCAAGATTGACAACAAGGTCATTTTTGCGCTGCTCCGCCTCTTTGGCATCCCGCTCATTTTTCAGGGCGGTCTTTTTGATCTGATTCATTCTGTCCTCGATTTCCCGAAGCTCCGCAGGCAATCGAATGTCCTCATCATCTTGTCGTACCAAAGCCGCGCTCGCTGCTGCGATGTCCTCAATATAGCCGACCGTTTTTCTCCAATAGACATAAATAACAGCAAGAATCAGGATTATCCAGCCGACCGGAATCAAAAGGTAAGCATAAAGCTCGACCCTTTTTAAAAAATAATACAAGGGGGAAGGCTGCCATACAATACGATTAACAATAACATATGCAGCAACAATTAAAAGCGCATATAGTATCGAGGCTAGAACTGCCGCCCCCGCGCATCGAAATGTAATTTTTTTCATAAATTTCGAACGAAAGGATTTATTTGTCAATCTTATAGCCGACCCCCCATACTGTTTTTATATATTTCGGGCGTTCCGCGCTGTCATTCATTTTCTCCCGTAAATGCCGGATATGAACCATTACAGTATTATTGCTGTTCGTAAAATATTTATCCCCCCATACCTCCTGAAACAATTCTTCCGAGCTGACCACATGCCCGCGATTGGATGCCAGCACCCAAAGAATCGAAAACTCCGTTGGAGTAAGGGAAAGCGGTCTTTCATTTAAGGTACATTCATGCTTGTCCTTATCTAATACGATACCGGAAAAGACGATAATATTTTCTTCCTGTGCCGGTTCCGCCGCATTGTATTTTGTAAATCTCCGTAGCTGTGCCTTCACCCGCGCAACCATTTCAAGAGGACGAAATGGTTTTGTAATATAATCATCCGCACCTAACGTAAGCCCGGTGATCTTGTCAATTTCCTCATCCTTTGCAGTTAACATAATAACGGGGAAATTATGCTTTTCCCTGATCCGCTGGCAGATCGCAAGACCGCTCATATCGGGAAGCATTATGTCCAAGATTGCTAAGTCGATCTCTTCTTTCTCAATGCATTGCAATGCATCATGCCCGTTATAAAATTTAAACACGTGAAAATTCTCGTTTTTCAGATACACTTCAAGCAAGTCCACTATGGACTGCTCATCATCCACCACTAGAATATTTGCCGGCATCGTATGTTTCAGCTCCTTTATTTATAAAAACCCATACAATCATATCATATAATCCGAAACGATTTTACAGGCAAAATCTTATCAAATCCTTAAGATAATCTTAATGTAAGTGATTTTTCTGTTTATTTTCAACCTTTATTTTCAACCTTTATAGTAGCATATGTTTTTTACTCTGTAAAATATTTATACCATTATTTCTATTATACTCGGTAAAATGTTTGTACAATTGCTTCATATTGATATGGTGTTGGCATTAATTTGCATTTTTTAGATCAACTATTGAATAATCTAATGAATAATGCTGCAATAACTGATAATTATATGATTACCTACTCGCCAAAGGTTATTTCGATATTTCATAATCTATCAAGTGAGAAAGAGGCGTTGATCTACCTTTTATCTTTCGCCCCTATTGCTATTTTGGTTACATTGATCGTGGGATCCTATATTTTCTATAAATCGTTAAAGTGGAAGAAAGACATAATAATAAGAGATCACAATGCTATATATTCAAAGAAGTATAGAAGTTTTTTTGATACCCATCCGAATAATGAATAGAAAAGGGGAAGCGAATTGACCGGCATATATTTTAGTGGTACAGGAAATACATAGTATTGTATAGAAAAGTTTTTAGAATACTATAACGGGAACAAGCCCGTTTCAATCGAAAATCCTGACGCTCTCGAAGCGATTAAAAAGTCAAAAGATATCATTTCAGGTACCTGATTTATTATAGTAATCTACCAAAAATCGTAAGAGATTTCATTATCCAGAACAGAGCTGCCTAAAAGAACAAAAGGCAACCGCTGACAGTGAATGTACCATATGCTATCGCTGTATCAGTAATTGCCCGCAAAAAGCAATTACACTCTTAGGAAAGGAAGTTATGAAGTGTGTATTTTTACTGGTAAAAACAGAATATTTTATACTTTATTGTTTATATTTATTATTGACAATATTTTAACAATAATCTATAATTTAAATTGTTAATAATTTAACAATGTGATTTTAATTATCAATAGGAGGATATCATATGGCTAAAAAAGATGCTGCAGTTAAGAATAAGGCAGAAAATAATACAACGGTAATTGATACAGTGGATGCCCTTCTTACAAAAATGAATGAGATGAGAGAGGCACAAAGAATATTTGCAACTTATTCACAAGAACAAGTAGACAAAATCTTCTTTGCTGCTTCTGTGGCAGCCAACAAAAATAGAATTCCCCTTGCTAAAATGGCGGTAGAAGAAACGGGAATGGGAATCGTAGAGGATAAGGTGATCAAAAACCATTTTGCTTCTGAATATATTTACAACGCATACAAGAATACTAAGACCTGCGGTGTTATCGAAGAAGATCTCGCTTATGGAACTAAGAAAATAGCGGACCCAATTGGTTTGATTGCGGCTATTATTCCAACTACTAACCCAACTTCCACAGCCATTTTCAAAACATTGATTTCCCTAAAGACAAGGAATGCTATTATAATATCCCCACACCCGCGGGCAAAAAAAAGTACGATAGCAGCTGCCAAAGTTGTACTAGACGCTGCTGTAGCTGCTGGTGCTCCGGAAGGCATCATCGGATGGATCGACACCCCTTCCTTAGAGTTGACCAACGAAGTAATGAAAAATTCGGACACAATCTTGGCAACTGGTGGTCCTGGTATGGTAAAATCCGCATATTCCTCTGGTAAACCTGCCTTAGGTGTAGGTGCTGGAAATACTCCAGTAATCATTGATGATACTGCAGATATTAAGCAAGCCGTCAGCTCAATCATCGTATCGAAAACTTTTGATAATGGTATGATCTGTGCTTCCGAACAATCCGTTACCGTATTGGATGGTATCTATGATAAAGTGAAAGAAGAATTTGCTTATCGAGGATGCTATATACTAAATTCTGAAGAAATCGAAAAGGTTAGAAAGACCATTCTAATCAATGGCTCACTTAATGCAAAAATAGTCGGACAATCCGCTTATACGATAGCGAAGTTAGCAGGCGTTAAAATTCCTGAAGATACGAGAGTTTTAATTGGAGAAGTAGAAAGTGTAGATATCTCGGAAGAATTTGCTCACGAAAAGCTTTCACCTGTTCTGGCTTTATACAAAGCAAAGACTTTCGATGAAGCAATTGCAAAATCAGAGCAGCTAATTGCTGACGGAGGCTATGGTCACACCGCTTCCATATATATTAACGTAAATGAAAAAGAAAAACTTGCTAAATATACACAGGCAATGAAAACCTGTCGTATCCTAATTAATACTCCTGCTGCCCAGGGTGGTATCGGTGATTTGTACAACTTTAAATTAAGACCATCCTTGACCTTAGGCTGTGGTACTTGGGGAGGCAACTCGGTTTCTGAAAATGTTGGTGTAAAACATTTACTTAATATTAAAACAGTTGCTGAAAGGAGAGAAAATATGCTTTGGTTTAGAGCTCCAGAAAAAACATATTTTAAAAAGGGATGTATGCCCGTAGCCCTTGATGAACTCAGAACCGTTATGGGCAAGAAAAAAGCTTTCATCGTAACGGACTCCTTCCTATATAAGAATGGATATATAAAACCGATTACTGATAAATTAGACGAAATGGGAATTACGCATACTTGCTTCTATGACGTAGCGCCGGATCCAACCCTTGCATGTGCAAAGGAAGGAGCCGAAGCTATGGCTTCCTTTGAACCAGATACCATCATTGCTTTCGGTGGCGGTTCTGCTATGGATGCGGGAAAAATCATGTGGCTTATGTATGAGCATCCAGAGGCTGACTTCCAGGATATGGCGATGCGGTTTATGGATATTCGTAAGAGAGTGTACACCTTCCCTAAGATGGGTGAAAAAGCTTACTTCATCGCAATCCCTACAACCTCTGGTACCGGTTCTGAGGTAACTCCTTTCGCCGTTATTACAGATGAGGTTACCGGTGTAAAATATCCGCTCGCAGATTATGAGCTGATGCCAGACATGGCAATTATTGATACGGATAACATGATGTCTCAGCCAAAAGGCTTAACGAGTGCTTCCGGAATCGATGCTATGACACATGGTCTTGAAGCTTATGCTTCCATGATGGCAACCGATTACACCGATGGACTGGCATTAAAAGCGATTAAAAACATTTTCAAATACTTACCGATTGCATACGAAGATGGTTCGAATGTAAAAGCAAGAGAGAAAATGGCGAACGCTTCCACAATGGCTGGTATGGCTTTCGCTAATGCATTCCTTGGAGTCTGCCATTCCATGGCACACAAATTAGGTGCATTCCATCATTTACCCCATGGTATCGCAAATGCATTACTAATTAACGAAGTAATGAAATTCAACATATCGGAACGACCTGCTAAGATGGGTGCTTTCTCTCAATATGAATACCCGAATATCTTAGAGCGTTATGTCGAAGTAGCTAACTTCCTTGGAATCACTGGCAAAGATGATATGGATACCTTCAACAAATTGTTGGATGCCATTGATAAGTTGAAGGAACGCATTGGAATTAAAAAATCCATTAAAGAATATGGAATTGATGAAAAAGCCTTCTTTGAAACATTGGATGAAATGGTAGAACTGGCTTTTGATGATCAATGTACCGGGGCTAACCCAAGATATCCTTTAATGAGCGAATTAAAAGAAATGTATACCAGAGCTTATTACGGAAAATAAAACTTACAACGTATCGCTAGAGAGCCTTTACCAAGGTACCTTTATCATCATAAAAACATCTGTTATACTATGAGTGAAGGTTAACAAAATATTATGGTAAGATTGCCAATCAGCAAAGATTAAAGAACTTATTGCTAGATTGGCAATGAGGCAAAAATCAGCAAAACATTACAGTAAGATAGGAAAGGGGATATCACTATGAATCTGGAACATGTATTAGCAAAGCAAACCAATAAGACCATCTATAATTCTGAAGATACAGCTATTAAAGTATTTGAGAAAGGTTATCCAAAATCTCTCATTTTAAACGAAGCATTGAATCAATCCCGCGTTGAAGAAACCGGTTTGAAAATTCCAAAAATCCGGTTCGTTGGTAATATTGACGGATGCTGGAGCATCACTATGGATTATATTCCTGGTCAGACTCTTGACCAGATAATGAAAGAACATCCTGAAAAATCAGATGAATTATTAGAGAAGTTTGTTGATTTGCAGATCGAAATGCATACCAAAACAGCACCATTATTAAACAAGCTAAAAGATAAATTAGTTCGTAAAATCCAAAGTGTAGAAGATTTGGATGCAACAACAAAGTATGAGCTGTTAATGTGCTTAGACAGCATGCCTAAGCATACCAAACTGTGCCATGGCGACTTTCTTCCATCGAACATTATAATTAATGATTCCGGAGCCTATATTATTGACTGGTCTCACGCCACACAGGGTAATGCCAGCGGAGATGTGGCTACCACTTATCTGAAGATGAAGCTATATTATCCTGACCTTGCAGATTCGTATATAAAACTATTCTGTAAAAAGAGTGATACTGCTCTTCAATATGTTCAAAAGTGGCTGCCGATCGTTGCTGCACAGCAGCTAATTACTGCTACTGAGGAGGAAAAAGAATTCCTGTTTAAGTGGATCGATGTCATTGATTATCAAGGCTAAACCACTCGAATAGTTGGGGCTGTTGCAATAGCAGCCCCATTTTTTCGATTACTTCTTATGCTGTCTTCCCTCATGATCAATCGTATATTCCCCGGTATGAATCAGCTGTGAGATTGGTACCAGCTGATAGCCCTGATTTTGAAGCTCGGTAATAATCGTATCCAAAGCCTCCGGCGTGTATTTCGCTCCGTTGTGCATTAGAATAATAGAACCATTTCCCAAATGCTTATGCTGGGTGCATTTCTGAATAATGCTCTGTACACCGTAATCCTTCCAGTCCAAGGAATCCACATCCCATTGTATCGTATAGTATCCGCAATCTCTTGCTGCTCCGATCAGGGTATTATTATAGTCTCCGTACGGTGGCCGGAACAGCTTCATTTCAACTCCGGTCAACTCCTTCACCCGGTTATGCGGCTTCATAATCTCTTCCACGCATTCCTCTTTGCTAAGGCGCGACATTTGCTTATGGTTTTCGCTGTGATTGCCCAGATCATGACCTGCTGCAGCAATTGCCTTAACATCATCCGGATATTTATCAACCCATCCGCCAGTCATAAAAAAGGTTACCTTAATATCATGCTTTGCCAAAATATCTAAGATGTTTCTCGTGTCGTCATTTCCCCAAGCTGCATCGAAGCTTAATGCCACC
This sequence comes from Lachnospiraceae bacterium, assembly GCA_015057615.1. Classification (GTDB taxonomy): domain Bacteria; phylum Bacillota; class Clostridia; order Lachnospirales; family Lachnospiraceae; genus Mobilitalea. Next base: position 65,339 of record SVEA01000011.1, read on the forward strand.
TTCTTCTCATCGGTATCCACGCAGTAAATAGGAAGGTCTCTATTTCTTCCGGCACTGGACACGGATACAGCATCCGGCAAAATCTTTATCCCAAATCCGATTATTAATAGCACACTAAGAACTATAATTCCTATTTTAACAAATAAAGAAATATCCAGCAGCTCTTTTTCTAAGGTTTTATCATTTAAGATTATTCCTTCTATTGATTCTTTATTTTCAAGTTTCTTTTCCTTTCGTCTCATATATTCACCATATTCTAAGCTTTTACTATAATATATTGACTAAGCTAGGCCATTATACGGGTTGCTGTTGCATATAATTTTTTTAATCTGTTGCTCTTTTCCTGCATCAAGGGTAACCAAAAGGATATGGTGTTACCACTGAATAATTTTTATTACATATCAATATATGTATATAATATCGATCAATAACTTTGCAGGGCCTACCTTAATTCATTTTGTTTCCGATTTTTCCTACTGGCCACTAAACTTATAACCGCAAACTTTTCTATCCGATGCTTTTTCATCAGCGTGAACAAAAAGGTATACTGCTATCTTACATGAACTGCACCAACGCCTCATATATTGATAGCAATAGTATATTAATTAGTTCAGGAGGCCGTATGGACTTTCAACAAAGCCGCACCTATCAAAATATAATAAATGCGTATGAAGAGCAATTACGATTGAATGCCAAATATGAATTATTCGCAAAGAGGGCCGATCAGGAGGATTTATTAGGAATACGTTTATCTTTTAATGATGTAGCGAGAAATGAGCAGTTTATAGCAGAAAGGCTTCGAAGAATACTATTTGATGGTGATCCAGACACCCTGCAGAATTTGATTGAGGCAAGGGATGAAGAGAGTGCAGATAGTGATTTCTACCGCGATTATGCGCGGGTTGCCATGGAGGAGGGATACAATGATATCTCCTCCCTATTCAGCGGTATCGCTAATATAAAACTAAATCACAACGCATTATTTGCTTCCTATGTCACCGCTATTCAAAGCAATACTCTCTTCTGTAAACCGGGAGAATCCTTATGGATTTGCTTAGGATGCGGTAATATCATGAGCGGACCATGCGCGCCTGAGATTTGCCCGATATGCGAATATCCTCAAGGCTATTATGAACTGCTGCGTCCTGTATAATACATAGTAAGCCGCAGGGTTCCCCTTACAAATCAGAAAGAACTCTTCTATAATACATTCATACATTTAAATTCCATGATAAATACACTGATACTCCCTCTATACTCGCTAAGGGACAACGAATCATAGCGTTTATTCTATACTTCATGAGATCTGAAACATGTCATAAGCAGCATACATCATATAAAAACTATAAGCAGGAATCCTATAAGAGGACCTGTCATCTTCCTGCTCTGCACGGATGAAAAGACAGGTTACTCAATATGTCTTTTCATCTATGTATAGCAGGAAAATCACAGGCCCTCTTATCTTGATTTCATATGCGATTGCATATGCAACAACTCTGTTTTTCGGTCATTCGTCTTTCTTTTCTCTACTTTCTCATCCTTTGATGGATCCGACATAGACCCCTTTTACAAAATACTTCTGTAGGAACGGATATACCATAAGGATCGGCACCGTTGCAATTACAATGGTACAATATTTCACCAGTTCCCGGTATGCCGTTGCTCCCTGCACGCTGTTGATAGAGACACCACCCGCACTGCCGACGGAGGTCGCTGTGGTATCATTCATAACAAGTATCTCTTTCAGCAGCAGCTGTAGAGGGAACAAATTGCGATCCTTTAATAGAACCATTGCATTAAACCAGGAGTTCCAGTTCCCCACCAGATAATACAGAAGGATAACCGCCAGGGATGCTTTCGAAAGCGGCAGGATGATCTTTGTCAGGATATGTACTTGGGATGCCCCGTCAATCACCGCTGCTTCTTCTAGATCAATTGGGATTGCCTGAAAACTGGTTCTTAAGATAATCATGTTCCAGGTATTCAATGCCGTCGGAATAATCATGGCCGCAATATTATTATACATACCGATATCCTTCATCAGCAAAAACCAGGGAATTAATCCGCCTCCGAAAAACATGGTAATCGTAATAATAATTGTAATCGCCTTTTTAAAATATAAATCCCTGCGCGATAGTACAAATGCTCCCATAATGGTCATAGCCATATTAACAAAAGTCCCCAGCCCGACATAGATAATCGTATTACGGTATCCGACAAAGATACTGTTGTCCTGAAATACCAGCTTATACCCATCCAAAGTAAATCCCAATGGTTTCAGTAGCAATCCCTTATGCGCCATCAATTCCGTTGGATTACTTACGGAGGCAAATAAAATATGTAGCATAGGGTAAAGGCAGGCAATCGTGAGAAGGATCAGCAGCAGGTAAACAAACAAATCAAAGAGCCGGTTATACAGAGATTTATGCCTATGTTTTTTTCGTATTCTATCCATACCGGTTTCACGCATTCTAACACTCCCTTTACCATATACTCGTTTCTGATAGTTTTTTTGAAAATCGATTGGTAACCCACAATAGAGCAAAATTGATTACCGAACTCATTAACCCGACTGCCGTTGAAAAACTGTAGCTCGCCTCCCTCAAACCTCTCCGGTATACGTAGGAAGCAATGACATCCGCTGTATCATAGGTCATCGGATTATACAACATGATAATCTTTTCATGGCTGGAATTCATCAAGCCACCTACTGCAAAGATAAATAGTATCACGATCGTCGGACGTATCTGCGGCAGTGTTATATGCCACATCTTCCCTATCCTTCCGGCACCATCAATCTCCGCAGCCTCATAAAGAGCCGGATTGATTGAGCTGATCGCTGCAAGGTAGATGATGCTGTCCCACCCGATATTCTGCCAGATTCCGGAGAAGGTATAGATCGGCCGGAAAAAGCGGGAATAGCCAAGCAGCGAATCATAATCCTTTCCGGTTATAAATTCTACAAGCAGTGTTAAAATTCCGCCGTTCGCCGTGAAGATATGTATCATACCGCAGACAACGACCAGCGAAATGAAATGGGGCATATAGGTAATGGTTTGTACCGACTTTTTAAATCTTCCTTCCCGTACTTCATTTAACAGCAGCGCAAGAAAAATCGGTGCGGTAAAGCCAAAGGTAAGCCCCCATAGGTTTAACAAAACTGTGTTTTTAACCAGCCTTGTAAAATACGGACCTCTAAAGAATTCCACAAAGTGGCTGAAACCTACCCAGGCACTTTTTTCAAATCCTAAGAGCGGCTTAAAATCCTTAAAAGCAATCATGATTCCCCACATAGGTCCATAGCAGAACAGGATATACCATGCTAAAACAGGAACGGCCAACAGGTAAGCAAACCAATTCTTTTTCAAATCCTTCCTAATTCTTGCCCTTCGATTCCCATGCGTCATTTTTCTATTCTTACGGCCCTCTTGTATTGTCGTACTTGCTGCAAGCATACCAGCTACCGCCCCCTTATGTTTTCTATGAGATGTTACAGGTTAGCAACCTGTAACATCTCTGTCCATACAAAGTTTCAATCTACAAACCGTATCGTTAATTTCTTATGTATTCACTTACAAGAATATGAGGATCAGCCCCTCTTCTTAACAAATCATCTTCTAAACAAATCCCTACCTTGCATTATAGCGGTCCAAAGCCGTCTGATATAGACTGACGAATTCGTCCAGCCCCATCTGATTTGCTTTGCTTAAGAACTCATCATAAGCATCCAGCGGAAGTTCTCCCTTGATAATCTTTGTAAAATATTCTCCTCGAAGAGTGGATAGCTGCGTACCAAGCTCTGCCTCTCTGGAGGATTCCTCCGAGGTAAAGGTAATCGGCGGCATTGCGTAGCTTGCATCCATATTTTCCGTCCAGTAGGCACGGATATCACCAGAATAGCTGCCTTCTGCGGTGATTAGAGGATTGGAAAAATGCTCATCCCGAATGTTTGCGAAGGAGTGAATTCTATATTTCCAAATCAGGTTGGACAGCGGCTGCCCTTCCGGGTCATTATACATTAGTCCGTCTGCATGGAAATACGGGCGTCCCTCATCATCTACCAGATGAACGGATCCATATTCCCCGAAATTGTATAATTCCCAGCCTTTCTTTGTAAAAGCAAAATCAAGAAATGCCATAGCAGCCTCTACATTTTCACACTGCGTCGTAATCGCAGCTGTGGATCCGGTCCGCTTAAAATTCAGATAGGTCGTTCCGGATTTATCCCCTTTATTTAAAACCGGATTTAACGCTCCAGCAAAATCAGTTTTATTATCCACCATCCAATATCCCCACATGGTATCCGGGGAATCCATCATAACAGCACAATCATCGGAGATTGCTTCCGCCATTCTCTGGTTAAAATCGGCGGTTACCCAGTCACTGTTCAGCAGATCTTCCTCTTCCCATTTGCGCATCGTTGTAAGATATTCCTTTGCCAGTGGCTGTGCTGGTCCCCAAGCAGCTTTCCCGTCCCTATCGACGAACATCCAGTCCCAGACATTATAAGCACCATTGATGATACCGGTGAAAATCTGTCCATAGGTGGAACCATAGTTTAACGGCTCATTGTATCCGGCATCCTTGCAGGCAGCTAAGAAATCATGCCATTCCGGAATTGTTTCCGGCACTCCCAAACCGGTCTTGTCCAGGGCTTCCTGCTTAATCAGCATACCGAACCACATCCATTCGGAATAAGGTGCCAGCCCATAAAACGCTGTGATTTTACCGCTATCGGTAATGGTCGTTTTTCTTCTCATTTCGTCCGAATTGCGCCATGCCGAATAGTTCGGTGCATATTTTTCTATCCGATCGGTTAGGTCTATGTAAGCGCCCTCATTTACACCGGCTTCCACACCGCCCGGATAACGTTCCGGCTCAATGATAATATCCGGCAGTTCTCCGGAAGCCATCATCAGGGAGAATTGATCCGCTTCCTGTCCAAGGGGAGGTGAGGTGAATTTCAAATCAATTCCGATCAGTTCCTCTACCTTTTTAAATACCGGATGATCATTCATATCCGGTACAACGGATGCAAGGATGGAATTTGACGGCATCCAGATTTCCAGTTCTACTTTTTCCTTCCATGGATAAGCAGAATAGTCATTCGGAATCACTTCGTCATATACATCCCCAAGATAGGTATCGTTTAATGTGTTATTTACTACATCCAGCTGTTCTTCTGTCGGAGCCGTATTGCCTCTTATTCCGGCACTGTAATCTTTCATCGGCTCCTTATTCTCTTCTTTTTTCTCCTCTTTCTGCTTCGCCGTATCCTGATCTGTCTTCGAAGTCTCTTTTTCCCCGCTTTCTTTCCCGCAGCCAGATAATGACATCAGCAGCATCGTCATAATAAGAAACAAGCTAACAAAACGTTTGATTGAACTGTGTTTCACAAAAAGCCCTCCTTATTTAACTTATTTTTACCTATTAAGGTATTTTACTTAATCCTTTCGATCTCCTTCGTGGTCAACTCTAACATTCATTTTCAGACCCTGAGGATAGTCGCCAAATTTTTCTCCAAATAAGTTCATCCCGCCGGGGTTCTTCGCATCGGGAAGGACTCCTATTTTAAAGCTGATGTAATGCTCCTTACCTAATTCAAGCGTATCTACGGTATAATCAGAACACTTCACGGAATCATCAAAGCACCCCAGGGAGTTAATTGTAATTGTCTTCAACTTGCCATATTGCGTCAGGGTGTCGCTCCACCAGAGTGGATTTAGCTTTCCTTTTCGGTCTCCATAATCCCCGGAAGAGTAAATTGTTGTAACCATATGGTCATTGATCCATATGGTAATATCCGAAGGCCAATCATTTTGGTAACCAGGAGCCTCAGAGCATACTTCGAAGGAAAAGGATACCTCCGCAACCCGGTTATTCTTAAATATATAGGAAGGAAACCGATACTCCAGATAACCTGTACCAAACCAAATAAGCTGTGCCTCAAAGCGGTTATTATCATAGAAGCTGTATGGGGAATCCTCAACTCCAAGATATGTTTTCTCACTGATAATACCGCATCTTCCTGCAATACTGCAGTCATAATAGTTACCAATAGCCATATTAAATTCATAAGTCTTAACATTATCTAGCTCGTTCTTGTGTTTAAAAGCATTAAAATAAATATCTTCAAAAGCAATTCCACATAATTTCTGAGAGCCGCGTACACCTGGTTTTTCCTGTGTGGTTATCAGATTCGCTTCCTCTAAGACTTTGACATGCAATGCCGCAGAGGAAAGCGGAATATCAAAGATATTCGCGATCTCACTGACATTCGAAGCTTTCTCAATCAATAGCTTTAATATATCCAGACGAATTTCTGAGGATAATGCTTTTCCTATGGCAGCCGTCTGCTCCGTATTTTTTAAATCCAGAACGATTCTTTTCTTTGCTGTATTTATTATCATTTACCTCCTATCTCTTATTTTTTTCCATTCATTTGCACCTAGCTCCAATTATTTCAACAATTATGTAGTAATCAAATAACATTTGCTCTTCTATGGTAAAGATTAACATCATTTTTATCTACCGTCAATGATTGTTCTATAAAAAATATAGGTTTTAAATTGTGCATATTTAACAAATTTTTATACTTTTTCATTAATTGCTTACTCATAAATCCCATATATGTTAAAATGCACAAAATCAGTTCAAATTATATGGCAGTTTTATGTATGGATTAACTTGTATTCTTATTGTATAATTTCCATATATAGGATACCCATAATCATATTAATTCATTTGCTACATAAATTATATAGTAAATATTTACTCTTCTATATTTATTGTTCTAATATTACTGTAAGTTATTTATGTTTCTGGCAGGAGGATGATGCAAATGAAGTATAAACTTTTATCCTTCCTTATGGGTATACTGTTACTCATTACTATATTAGGAGGTTGTAAGATGAAGGAACTTGCAATTAATACGATCGCCGAACTGGATTACTTCTATTCCAACCCATCCGATATTGATAATATCGGCGATCCCTACGTTTTAAAAGCAAGCGATGGTTTCTACTATATGTTCTGTACCTCCGCAGATACCGGCTATTTCTGCTGGAAGTCAGCGGATCTAATTCATTGGACAGACAAAAAAATGGCTTATAAGCGGACAAAGAATTCTTGGGCTATGACCTGTTTTTGGGCTCCGGAGGTTGTTGAATCCGATGGTGTTTACTATATGTATTACACCGCCAAGAACAAAGAGGGCTCCCTACGAATCGGTGTTGCAATATCCTCCTCGCCGGATGGTCCCTACGAGGAAGCTCTGGACAAACCATTATTTGATTATGGATATGCCGCAATTGATGCCCATGTCTTTATCGACGAGGACGGCAAAAAATATTTGTATTATTCTAGGGATTGCTCAGAGAATTTTCAGAATAAAGTGCAGGTAAGTGAAATCTACGGAGTTTCGCTGAATGAAAATATGTTATCCGTCGATGGTGAGCCGGTTCTTTTGACCACCCCGTCCCAGGTATGGGAAACAGGCTCAATAAGTCCTGTCTGGAACGAGGGACCGGAGATGATAAAGCACAACGGAATCTACTACTTAACCTATTCCGGCAATTGCTTTTCTTCCAGAGCATATTCCGTCGGCTATGCGACCTCGGATGCTCCGCTTGGCACATTTACAAAATACAGCGCCAATCCGATCCTGACCGCAGGATCTTATCCGGAGATTTCCGGATCCGGCCACCATTCCTTCACTACCTCTCCGGACGGTAAAGAGATTTTCATGGTATATCACACACATAAGGATCCCAGTGTCGGCGGTGGAAATCGGCAGGTTAACATTGACCGGATCGTATTTACCGAAACCGGCGAGCTTCATGTCAACGGCCCCACGATGTCGTATCAGCCAGTTCCATCCGATGGCATCCTAACCAATGTGGCAGTTTCGGCCGATATTACCTATCAGAAGGAGCCGGTTTCTTTATTAAATGACAGCATCTTCACCATACATAAGAAAGACAAAGCTTATGATTGGATCGCCGATGTCGATGACAAGCATCCGGTGAAGGTGAGAATAACCTTTCCGAAGGAAAAGACCATTTCCTCTATTCTCGTATACCGGGGAGTTACGGATGACACTGATTTTTCCTATTATAAAGTAGAAATAGATGGTAAATACCTTCTTCCGGATTGCTATCTTTCCGAGGAGGCAATACAGAGAGCTGCTATTACAGCCTTTGAACCCATTTCCGCAAAAGAGCTGACCCTAACCTTCTTCCCGAAGGAGAACACTAACAAAATCTCGCTCTCCGAAATAATAATTCTTGGATCAGACCTAGATGACATTTCGTACAAATCGAGTGAATACAAAATAAATACTTAGGAGGTTTCTATGTTACGACCCGAATATCCCCGCCCACAGTTTATAAGAAAAGATTGGCTGAACTTAAATGGCAGTTGGGATTTTGATTTTGATGATAACAACAAAGCACTGGAGCAGCATTGGGAAAAGGACACCCATAAGCTGTCACAAAAGGTACAAGTGCCTTTCTGCTTTGAAAGCAAATTAAGCGGTATTGAGGATACATCCATACATAATCGCTGTTTTTACAAAAGGACCTTCCGGATTCCAAAGGAATGGGAAGGCAAAAATATTCTTCTTCATTTTGGTGCAGTCGATTATTACTGCAGAGTCTATATGAACGAGAAATTATGCTGCGAACACGAAGGCGGTTCTGTCGGTTTTGATGTGGATATCACCCATTATCTAGATAAAGCCAAGGAGGAGCAGATGCTTGCTGTCTATGTTGAGGATCCGGCTTTCGACGAAAGCATTCCCCGCGGCAAGCAATTCTGGGAGGAGAAAAGTGCCGGGATCTGGTACACCCGTACCTCCGGTATCTGGCAAACCGTTTGGTTAGAGCCGGTGGATCCACTTCATATCCGCCATTTAAAATTGACTCCGGATATTGATCGGGGTGAGGTTCATCTGGAAGCGGAATTTGATGGCAGCTTATTAGAAAATACCTGCCTAGAGGTAACCATTCTTTTTAAAGAGGAACGCATCTGCCGGGATATCTATAGTGTCACAAGCAATGAGGTTTTCAAACGCTCGATTAACATCATTGGAGATAAAATATTTAATTCCTCCGTCCATGGAGGCAGAAGAAACTGGTCCCCGGAAAATCCGGCTCTATACGATATTATCCTAACGCTAAAGTCGGGGGAGATCGTTCATGATGAAGTAACCAGCTATTTTGGAATGCGTAAGATACATACAGAAAACGGAATGACCTACTTAAATAACCAACCCTACTACTTTAAGCTGGTTTTAGACCAGGGATATTGGCCGGAGGGCATTCTGACAGCACCCAACGACAAAGCCTTTCAGCTGGATATCAATCTCATGAAGGAGATGGGCTTTAACGGCTGCCGGAAGCATCAGAAAATAGAAGATCCAAGATTCCTATACTGGGCGGATCGTTTGGGCTTTCTGGTGTGGGGCGAATTGGCAGCGTCCTGTATCTTTACTAATCGGAGTGCCGCACGCCATACCAGAGAATGGACCGAAATTCTCCGCAGAGATTACAATCACCCAAGCATTGTTGCATGGGTTCCGTTTAACGAAAGTTGGGGAATTCCGAATATAAAGAACAATCTTACTCAGCAGAATCACACTCTTTCCATTTACTATTTATTAAAGAGCATTGACCCGACGAGACTGGTTATTAATAACGATGGCTGGGAGTTGACAAAGACAGATATCTGCGCAATTCACAACTACTCCCACGGCAACGAGCAAGATACGGGAAAAAGGGAATTCTTCAAACGGTTCATAAATGATAAATCCATCCTTCTTTCCTCTGCAGCTTCGGGAAATCACACCTTTGCAGACGGATTTTCCTACGAAGGGCAGCCCATACTGATTACCGAATGCGGTGGAATTAACTATAACACAAGCCACCCCAACGGCTGGGGCTACACCAGCGCGCAGAACGTGGAGGAGTTTTACTCCCAATACCGCTTTGTTATAGAGAGTATCTTGGAATCCGACTATGTCTACGGATTTTGCTATACACAGCTAAGCGACGTGGAGCAGGAAACCAATGGGTTGCTGACCTATGACCGGAAGCCGAAATTTGACCCAGCAAGGATAAGAGAGATCAACACTGCCTTCCGCCACGGAATAGCACTCGAATAAAAGAAACGTAGCTTCTCCTGTAAAGAACCTCTGCAATTCTATATGTGAATAAATAAGAAGGTCTGGGAAATCACAGACCTTCTTGCTATCCTTTAAGGAACATGAAAATTCTCATGTGTTCTAACTGCAAAGGGAATAAAATAATAAACTATACCAGCAATCCAATTTGCCTGCTATGAATATAGCAAAGCAGCTCTCCGCTTATTTTAGCATATGAGTAAGCATTGGTCCTATCTTCTCCAGGGAGGCTTGCTGATCTACCGCTCCCAAATCATAGGCTGCCTTTGGCATTCCATAGACGACAGATGATTTTTCATCCTGCCCGATTGTTCTTGCTCCCTTCCGCTTCATAGCAAGCATGCCTCTGGCTCCGTCATATCCCATACCCGTCAGGAGAACTCCGATGGCATCCTTTCCCGCCTCTTTTGCAACGGAATCAAACAGTACATCCACAGATGGACAATGACCATTCACCCGATCGCCTTCAAAACATTCCACTTTATATCGCTTCCCGATTTTCCGTATCTTCATATGCTGATCTCCCGGTGCGATAAATACTTTTCCGGGTTCTATATAATCACCGGTACCGGCTTCCTTAACCTCCAGATTGGTCGAACTGTTCATACGGTCTGCGAACATTCTTGAGAACTTGGGCGGGATATGCTGTACAATTACGATCCCCGGCATATCCAGCGGCAGCTTTCTTAGTACATGATAAATCGCCTCTGTTCCGCCGGTGGAAGCTCCGATTGCGATTATCATATTCCCGTAATTTGATCGGTTCTCTCCTACAAGAAGCTTTTCTCCTGCAGGAACCTTTTCACCTGTAGGAAGCGGTTTTATCCTCGCAGAGACCTTTCTTGCCCCATCCTTCTTTGCTCCTGGCAAAGCAGTTACCCTCCCTCTATGCGTCTGCTGTATCTGTGCCCTCGAAGCAATCTTAATCTTATCTATCATTTCATAGATAAACTTCTCCACCCCCTGAACCGAACTGGCATCCGGCTTTGCAACAAAATCCACCGCTCCGGCATGAATGGCATCAAATACTTTGCCGCTTAGGGAGCTGACAACAATGATCGGTAAGGGGTACTGCGGAAGAAGCTGATGAATAAATTCGTTCCACTCATTTTCGGCATCTCAATATCGCAGGTCATGACATCCGGCTTATATTGAAGGATTTTATCCCTCGCATCATAAGGATCCTCTGCCGCAGCAACGACTTCTATTCCGGGTTCACTGGAAATCCCCCGGGATAATATTTCCCGGAATACGATACTGTCATCTACTACTAAAACCTTGATATTTTTATAGCGCTCCACCAAATCACCCCTTCCTCCTATTTATCTGAATGAATTATCTCATCTTATCATCCCTATAATTAGCCCGACAAAAGCCTTCTTAACAAATCGCTTCATCAATTTCCACAAATCAAGGTAAAACTTAAGTAATAGGAAGCAATATTTTAATTCGCAACTGTTTGAAGTCGTTGGCACTTAGACCACGTATTTTGTGGTCTTATGTACTGCTACGTACTTCAATCTAAGTACTGCGTTTTATGCAATGCTTTATGAGACCATGTGTTGCGAAGGAAATTTGTTTCATATTACTTGTCAACACATATATTGTGCAAATTGACGAAGTTGAGTTTATAAATCGGCTTTTGTCCCTCATATCATCCCTATAACCTATTCCTATTATCCATTTCTATCGGGATATAGATCGAATAGCCATTTCAAATACTTCTTCGTATTTTCTCAATACGTTTTTTCGGCCTCTAACTATATTTTACGATAGACCGCTGGCATCAAATAGCGGAATTTTGCCTCTCCGCAGACGAGGGATTCGGAGTGTCCGATAAATAGATATCCACCATGCTCCATATAGTCATAGAATTTATTGACCAATTCCGTCTTGGTTTCCTCATCAAAATAGATCATTACATTTCGGCAGAAAATCACATGAAATTTCTTCTTAAAAGGAAAGTTCTCTTCCATCAGGTTAAACTTTCTAAAGATAACCTCTTTCTTTATTTTATCAATTACTTCCGAATTTTCATTATCTAATTTTTTAAAATAATTAAGCCTCCAATAGGGAGGCAGAGCATCCAGTGTTTCCTTCTTATAGCTTCCCCGTATCGCCTTACCTAAGACTTTCGTCGATAGATCGGTTGCCAGTATCTTGGTATCCCACCATACTTTCTCATTGCCGAAATACTCTTCCATGAGCATCGCCAAGGTATAAGGCTCCTCTCCAGAAGAGCATCCCGCACTCCATATCCGCAGATCCTTATCCCTTACCGCCTTTGAGAGATACGGAAGTACATAATCCCTGAAATAATAGAAGTGATCCGCTTCTCTCATGAAAAATGTATGATTGGTTGTAATTTTATTGATCAATGTATTCACTGCTTTACCAGTCTTATCGGAACGGATATATTGATAGTAGTCTGTAAAGCTTTTAAACCCATTCTCGATCAATACGTTCTGCAACCTTCCCGTCACTAGCATTTCTTTCTCTTTCTTTAAATTGATCCCGTAGTTCGCCTTTATGTATGCACTCAGCCATCGAAATTCTTCCTCTGTTATTGTAATCACAAAATGTTCCCCTTTAAAATTGCAGCTACCCCCCTAACGCATAATCAACTTCGCAAATCATATGCAGAATAAGGGCAGGCAGCCGCAAGACAAACTTCATAAAAATCCAGTATGTATGAAATTAATACTTTCCGAATTCGCTATCGCTTAATACGATTTGCGGAACAGAGCTTTCTCTTTTTTCCTCTATGAGGCCGCCCTGTCCGTTCCTTTTCTTGTCTGCCATACTTTCCAGCATGGACCGTACCTCCGGGTTGACCTCTTCCACCCGATGCTTCGAGTTTATTTCATTCTTAAGCTTGAATTTACTTACCATTGCTTTAAGAAGTTCTGCCTGACTGGATAGCTCCTCGCTCGCCGCAGCGCCTTCCTCCGAGGTAGCGGAGTTCGTCTGAACCACATCGGACACCTGCATAATTCCCTGATTAATCTGATTGATTCCGATTGCCTGCTCATTTGATGCAACTGCAATATCATTGACAAGAGTTGCGACCTTCTCTATCTGGTCAACGATTTTATTTAACGAATCAGCGGTATCCTTTGCAATCCTCGTCCCGTCTTCTACCTTTGCGATCGAGTTTTCAATCATTTCCGTTGTTTCCTTTGCCGCATTTGCAGAACGTGCAGCAAGTGTCCGGACCTCCTCCGCTACAACCGCAAAGCCTTTCCCGTATTGTCCTGCTCTTGCTGCTTCCACTGCGGCATTGAGCGCAAGAATATTCGTCTGAAATGCAATATCATCGATTACTTTAATGATCTTATTGATATTGTTCGAAGATACATTGATTTCATCCATTGCCTGAAGCATTCCCTTCATCTGGGTATTTCCCTGGGAGGCATTTGATTTCGCTGTTTCCGCCAGTTCATTCGCTCTGTTCGCATTGTCCGCATTCAGCTTTGTCTGTGATGAGATCTCTTCTACCGAGGCTGTCAGCTGCTCAACAGAGCTTGCCTGCTCCGTAGCTCCCTGCGAAAGCACCACACTAGAGTCCGATACCTGCTTTGCACCGACGGCTACCTGTTCGGCGGAGGATGCTATATTCCCAAAAGCAGTATTATTCTGCTTGACCATGTCATAGAGGGCTTTGCCCAGAACATCACTTTCCGAACGAACCTTAACCTCTACCGTAAAATCACGGTCTGCAATGCTTTCTGCAACCAATGCTTGATCACGGGTATTCTGTATCATTTCCTGCAGGGAGTTAGCAAGATGACCGACCTCGTCCTTTGTTTTTATTGCAATGTTGACACCGATATCACCGAGTGCAAGTCGATCCGATGCTGCAACCAAGGTATGGATCGGCTTCGTTATCGACCTTGTAACAAATATTCCAAATGTAATGGCAAGAAATAATCCTACCGCCACCAGTACCACCATTATAAAAGCAGACTTGTCGGCGATATTATCATTTCTGTCATCCTGCATTTTGCCGCCTTCAATTTTACTTTTAAATAACGCATCGACCGTATCCTGCACGGTTTGTGCCGATGCCTGAAATTCTGTATTGTAAAGCGCCTCGATCGCCTGCGCATTTCTATTCGACAAGGCAAGCTCCGATACATTATTTCTACGCGGAATGTAATCCTGCAGAGCCGTTTCAAAGGAACGGAATAATTCACGATTGCTGTCTTCGACGATCATTTTCTCAAAGCCGCTTGCAAATCCCTCAATCAGCACATCGTTTTCTTCGATCTCATCTGCATTCTTTTGCTTTTCCACCGGATCGGTTACCAGAACCATATCCCGCAGCATAACCCGCTCCCTCTGGAATAAGGATTCAATCTGTGCCATATCGGACATTGGCACAGCTACATTTTTATACAGTGCCGTTGAGTTATTATTTATTTTATTCATGTTACTGATTCCATAGATGCCGATCGCACTTGCGATAATCGCCATTCCGGCAAAGCCTATCATTAATTTCTTACCAATCTTTAAGTTATAGAACCACTTCATTGTCACTTTCTCCCTTGCAATAAATTATAGTGCCTCATTTAAATTCTCATAGTCATCTTCTGTAAGCAATCTCTCACAGTTCAGTAAAAGCTTCACATCTTCTCCGGTTTTACCGATTTTTTTAATATAGCGATTATGAAACCCTTTGTTCATCTGCGGCGGATCTATGATATCCTGCTCCGGTATCGTAAGCACCTCCGACACGCTGTCAACAATTAAGCCGATGGACAGCTCCTGGATGTCCACCACAATAACGCAGGTTCTGTCATTATATCCCTTCGCCTCCATCTTAAATCGCAGACGAACATCCATAACCGGTATAATTTTCCCTCTTAGATTAATGATTCCTTTTATATAATCCGGGAGCTCCGGCACCTCCGTAATTGTCTGCATTCCAATGATTTCAGTAACATATTGGATCTCGATGCCGTAATTCTCATTCCCCACGGAAAAGGTCAGATATCTTCCTTTCTGTGTATCCTCTTCCATTTCAATTGCATTCTCTGTTAATTCAGCCATGTCATCATCTCCTTTCCTCTCATGATATGAGTGACAAAAGCCTTCTTAACAAATCGTCTTCATCAATTTGCACAAATCAAGGAAAAGCTTAAGTAATGGAAACAATATTTTAATGCGCAACTGTTTGAAGTCGTTGGCACTTAGATCATGTATTTTATGATCTTATGTACCACTATGTACTTCAACCCAAGGATTGCGTTTTATGCAATCCTTGGCGAACACTGTGTTGCGAATGAAATTTGTTTCCTATTACTTGCCAACACATAGATTGTGCAAATTGACAAAGTCGAGTTTATAGATCGGCTTTTTTCACTCATATCATAAATAATATAGAATTTCGTCCGTCAGCTATTTCTTACAGCAGCGGCAAGCCCTTCTTCTCCGCCTCTTCGATTACCTCGTCCGGCCAGATGGAAGCTTGTACCTCTCCGATATGAGCCTTACGGAGATAGAACATACAGATTCTGGACTGTCCGATTCCTCCGCCCACGGTATAAGGCAGCTCTTTCCTAAGCAATGCTTTTTGGAAAGGAAGTTCAGCACGATCCATGCAGTCTGCTGCCTTTAATTGCTCCAACAAGGCTTCTTCATCGACCCGAATTCCCATGGAGGATAATTCTAAGGCAATATCTAGAACCGGATAGTATACGATAATATCCCCGTTTAATTTCCAATCATCGTAGTCCGGTGCTCTTCCATCATGGCGTTCTCCGGAAGCCAATACTCCGCCAATCTGCATGATAAATACAGCACCGGCTTCCTTTGCAATCAGATACTCTCTCTCCTTCGGGGTCTGATCAGGATACCGATTCTCCAGTTCCTGCGAAGTAATAAAGGTGATATCCTCCGGAAGAAATTCTTCAATATATTCATAGATCCCCGCAATATAATGCTCCGTATTCTTTAGCGCCGCATAAACCTTTCTTACGATCGCTTCCAGGGTTTCTATATTACGCTCCTCTTTATCGATTATTTTCTCCCAATCCCATTGATCCACAAAGATGGAATGTATATTGTCCGTATCCTCATCCCTGCGAATTGCATTCATATCAGTATATAATCCTTCCCCATGGGAAAAGCCATATCGTTTTAATGCCTGTCTCTTCCATTTTGCAAGAGAATGAACAATTTCTACCTTTGCGTCATTCTGATCCTTCACGCCAAAGCTTACCGGTCTTTCCACGCCGTTTAAATTATCATTCAAACCGGTCTCCGGCTTTACAAACAGCGGTGCAGATACTCTCGTAAGATTTAACTGCTTCGCCAGCTCCCTTTCAAAATAGTCTTTTACATATTTGATTCCGATCTCCGTTTCCTTGATATCAAGTGTCGGCTGATAGCCGTCGGGGATAATTAAATTCATTATCCTACCCTCCATTTCTACACATGCAGTATTCTCTTTTTTTGTTACTGTTCACACCCATCATGTATACCATGTTATGATTTCGACAAATGATATCCGATAAGGAGTATTTGCATTCGTTGGTACTTTGGCTCCGTATTTTGGAGCCTTATGTACCGCTACGTAATGCAACTAAGCGAAAGCGTCTCCAAATTCGGATATATTTGACGAAATCATATGATAAACATTGTGGGGTGTGAACAGTAACCTTTTTTTTGTCTATCTATCTGCTCAAACTTCCTCTTATTCTTCGCATGACTGAACGATCCAATCGTCTCGCAAAAATAACTGCGAGCCCAAAGCCTTGCTTAAATGCAAGACTCTGCAAGAACAGCCAAAACAGCTATTTTTCAAGATCTATGTCAAAAAACATGGGCGTTAGTGTAAAGAAAAAACATCTTCACACGGAAAGAACTGCTAAGTTCGCGTATAAATGCTCACTCCTTGTTCTTCCGGGTTTTTGAAATGCCACAAAGCGGCATTATGGGCGTTAGGATGCAAATTGTAATAAAAAGTATGTGCATTACAAAAAGTTTTCTAGCCCATTCTACAATTATATCGTTGTTTTGTCAATTCTTGCCCGCTTAATTATATACAAAGAACTCTTTCTTGGTTGGAAGGCAGACATTACGGAGATTTTATTGAATTTGTTACGTTGCATTCGCTCATAATTCAAAAACATCTAAGCACAGAAGGAATCGGATGCTTCTAATTCTTCTGTATGACACGGGTGCTAGAGTACAGGAGCTATCAGACTTAAACCTCTCTTCCTTGCATCTGGAAGCAAAAAATCCATATGTAGCCCTTGTTGGTAAAGGCAGAAAAAGCAGAAATGTTCCTTTAATGGCAAAAACAGTGCAACACCTAAACACATACTTAAATGATTTTCACCCTTCAAATGCTGAAGCTCCTTTGTTTTATAGTTTGATGGATGGCATGCCTCATCAATTGTCAACCGATAGTATCAGCTTAGTACTTAAAACAGCAGCTGATATAGCAAGGAAAACCTGCAAAGATGTGCTAGGCAAAGTCCATTGCCACCTGATAAGGAAAACAAAAGCCATGGATTTATATAAAAACGGGATTCCTTTACCATTTATCATGCAGCTTCTTGAGCATGAGAGTATGTCAACGACCTCAGGATTCTATGCCTTTGAAACACTCGAAATGATGAGCGAGGCTATGAATAAAGCTACTCCTAAATTCGACGATACAGAGAAAATATGAAAGCAAGAAGCAGTCAGAAGAGCAATCTACTAACTTGACTAGCACAAATACTATGCCGAAGAAAAATGTATTAATATATTAACTATACAGTAAATTCGAAAACTTCAGCATAGTATTTTCTACGGTATAGTCCGTGTTATACTGAATTCGGCATAATTCTGACAACGGTTTAGAATTTATTAACCCGGAGCTTATTGAAACAGGCGTTGATGGAACCATAAGGACAAGTATTTAATGAAATAAAATATTGCTATAATATGCAGATCCGCTTCCTTTAGAATATAAGGTTGGCCGAAAGAATTAGTGTAGCCAAGGAAGCTTCGAAAAAACAACATAAAGAGAAATGCAGGAAGAAACTGGCTTAACCATTGGCAAGCTTCATTTGATCAATATATTCTGAGCTTTTGATTATTTCTTTATATCCATG
Organism: Lachnospiraceae bacterium; assembly: GCA_015057615.1. Taxonomy (GTDB): domain Bacteria; phylum Bacillota; class Clostridia; order Lachnospirales; family Lachnospiraceae; genus Mobilitalea. The sequence continues at coordinate 83,627 of SVEA01000011.1, forward strand.
AAATCCCTAAGCTGCTTGTCGACATTATAGCTGCTTAGGGATTTTGAATTATTAGGTCAAATAAATCAGTGCATTAATTCAATACTATTTGTTCTTTCTATGCTTATCACAAATATCTGTTAGTAATTGATAATATTTATCATCTAGTGTAAAATATGAAGTAGATATCAAGCTTTTAGGAGTTTTTTTATAAATATACTTAGTCACACGACTTCCTTGTACCCGATATGATAGAATATTATCTCTATTATGCTCTTCAATTATTACAAAACCACCTATTCTTAAACTTGTATCCTCATCATCGACTTGTACAGGATTCATACTAGTAATAATTTCATTAATAGTATGTAAATCAGATTTTGATGTAATTCTATAGGTGTCCGAATAAGTCAATCTGTGATCCTGCAAAATAATTTTTCTACCATTACAGCCTCTTATATAGATAAGAACAAATAGTGTTAATAATATTAAGACAAATATAATAGATAACACCTTTTTTTTACTCATAATTTCACTCTTTTCACTCATAATTTTACTGACTTGCTAATACAGTTTCTACCCAATAGAATACATCTGTGCCATATGTAAATGTCCAACTTGATTGACCCCTTGGAGTGTTACCATTATATATAATACAATACGAACTATAATTAGGATCCATTATTCTTAAAAATGCACCTTGTGTAGAAACTTGATAACCTCGAATTATACATTATGTCCATGATCATTTTTTGGATTATCATCCCATAAATCGCTCCCAATTATTGCCAACGGAACAATGTCACTACTTAACAAATCATAGATATCAGCTATATACTGATAATAACCTCCAGCAACATATCCATTCAAATCATAGATATTTAACGCTCCAGCTATTTGATACGAATATGCTCCTTCATTATATTCAATACCCACTTCATCGCAAACATCCCTAGCTGTTTTACTTATACCTGTAAAATATTTACCAGCCAATGCAACACATGCCGCCCAACAATTATCATCATTATATTGTTGTACTATAGGAATATTTAGACCGTACCAAGTTGGCGTTCTAAGTAAAGCTCCATCATTGTTAACACCCTGAACCGTTCCCTCAAGTAAATCATCATTTGACAAATCGATACTTGATAACTTGTTAAGCGGTTTAACATCATAAACAATACTATTAATATGTGCCCCATCCTTATCATATATAATTGTAAATGAATCGTTATTAAAAGCTTCAAATTCCTTTGCAGTGTCAGTTTCAAACATAACAGATGAAACGTTATCATTAGCAATAAGTGTAGCCACCGGCTTATCATTGGAATATATAAAATAATATTCTGTATCAGCCATTCTTTCAAGCTCACCAATATCATTATATTTAAGAGGTGTTATTGCTTCAGATAATTGGAAATCATCTGAAATGCCATTCAATCCGTAATCACTAGGTGTTTCTAATACAATGTTCATAAAGTTTGAAGCAATATTGTCTATGTCGTTCTTTGTATGGCACTAGCAACTCCAATAGGAGTAATACCAAACACAAGCAATAAAACAAGTAAGAAACTAGTCACCTTTTTAATAATATTCTTCATTTTATTAATCCTTTCATTTTATAATATTTATAGGTTATGTGTAAATAACTTACATATAGATATTATCACATTATTATGCGTTTATCATGTCGTATTTGGGATATTTTTATTATTTTTTGAAATAAACTGTATAAGCAAAGAGAAGTCCACAAAATGTTTACAATATATCATTCTTTCTAACTGGGTTTGTGTCAATAGCTTAGACCCAAGTCCAACTGCATCATTTAAGATTTGACCATTACTTTATTAATAATCCTGCCTTCTTTAACAATCTTAATATAAATCCCATCTCCTTTAATTCCTTCGCCTTCCCTCAAAAATGAAAGAAAAGCGCCCTGCAGAATGCTTTTCTTTCATTTGTATATTCTGTTAAAGTACCTTTTTTAATATAATATTTTATATCATTTTTTATACAAAACTCTATCGTTCTACAAGAGAGCTCAATTTATGGGATAATGGCATTCATCCAAGTATTCGGATGCGTAAAGATGTGAAAAACAGAAATCAAAAAACAACAAAAAGGATATTTCAAAAACAATTTTCTGTAGGAATTACTTTGAAATATCCTTCCGGTTTTTGTACCACGAATGAATCGTTATTCTAAGCTATTTTACCACGTTTTTTGGAAAGAACATCAAATGCTACTGCTGCCAGCAGCACTAGACCTTTTACCGCTTTCTGCACATTGGAGTCGATTCCCATAATCGACATACCGTTATTTAATACGCCCATAAAGATCGCACCGATCACCACACCGGCAACCGAACCGATTCCTCCATAAGCAGAAGCTCCTCCGATATAGCAGGAACCAATGGCATCCATTTCATAGTTGGTTCCTGCGGTAGGTGCAGCCGAATTAAATCTTGCAACGCACATTAATGCTGCTAAGGCACTTAGAAATGCCATATTTACATAAGCAAAAAAAAGAACCTTATTGGTATTGATACCGCTTAATTTTGCTGCTTTCTCATTTCCGCCAACAGCATACAGATAACGGCCGGGAACGGTTTTTTTCGTAAAATAGGAATATAGAAATACAACCACTGCCAGCAAAATAAGGATCGCCGGAATTCCTTCATGTTTCGCTAAGGTATAGGATAATACCATAACCGCCAGGCATATTATAGCAGTCTTTACGATAGTGAAGATTAGATTTTCCAGAGAATATCCCTTACGCCGTAGTTTCATCCGGTTAATAAATTGAAAAATAATATAAACTACGCAAACCAAAAATCCAATAATAACACTTAAAATATTAATATTGCTCTCAAAAATATCCGGTATGTAACTGTTAAATAAATTCAGATAATTTTCCGGGAATGGTGAAATGGTAAGTCCGTCAAGGATAATCAATGCGACACCGCGCCAGAGGAGCATCCCGGCAAGGGTTACGATAAACGCAGGAATCCTAATGTATGCAATCCAAAAGCCCTGCCATATACCGATTAATATTCCGGCCACAAGGCAAATTACCATAGCCAGCCATATATTCATCCCCTTATTGACGATCAGTGTTCCTGCCAGCGCACCGACTAGCGCCACCACGGAACCGACGGATAAGTCAATATTTCCACCGGTTAGGATACACATCAGCATGCCCACTGCAAGTACAACCACATAGCCGTTCTGAGCAATCAGGTTGGTTACATTTCTTGGCACTAATAAGGTTCCGCCGGTTAAAAAAGCAAAAAACAGGGTGATTACTAGTAGTGCTACCAGCATCGTATTCCTTTTTAATATTTCTTTTGCTCTATCCATCCTCTACACTCCTTTGCTCGTTTTTAATATTTGTCCCATGATACGTTCCTGTGTAGCTTCCTCTTTTGATACCTCACCAACCATTCTTCCCTCATTCATGATATAGATCCGGTCACACATTCCAATCAGCTCCGGAAGCTCTGAGGAAATCAAAAGGATGGACTTGCCTTCTGCTACCAGTTGATTGATAATGCAATAAATCTCATATTTTGCACCAACGTCAATACCACGGGTCGGTTCGTCCAGAATCATAATTTCCGGATCCGCAAACATCCATTTACTGACCAATACCTTTTGCTGATTTCCTCCGCTTAAGTTTCCAACGTTTTGTTCTATCGACGTACACTTTGTCCGCAGCTTCTCAATATATTCGTTTGCAGCAATCACTTCCGCATTGCCATCAATAATGCTATGACTGCTGACCTTATCCATCTTAGCAAGGGTAAGATTCACCCGGATCGGATTGGATAGAATCAAGCCATTCCCCTTTCTATCCTCCGATATATAGGCTAATCTCTTCTCAATTGCCTGCCTTGCATTATTCAGCCTCACTTCTTCTCCGTTAATATAGAGGCTGCCGGATATATTCAAACCATAGTTTCTGCCGAAGATACTTAATGCCAGCTCCGTTCTCCCGGCACCCATTAATCCCGCAATCCCTACGACTTCTCCTTTATGAACGCGCAGAGATACATCATCCACCACTTTACGTCCAGAATAAAGCGGATGATATACGGTCCAATTTTTTATTTCCAGACTGACCTCACCGATATTGGATCCGCTCCGTTTCGGAAAGCGATCCGTCAATGCCCTTCCGACCATTCCGCGGACAATCCGATCCTCATGAATATCATCCTTCTCCTTATCCAAGGTTTCAATCGTTGCACCATCCCGGATAATCGTAATTTTATCTGCTACATAAGAAATCTCATTTAACTTATGAGATATAATGATCGAAGTCAATCCTTCTTGCTTTAATTGCAATAGTAAATCCAGTAATTTTCGAGCCTCTGCTTCATTTAAGGATGCGGTAGGCTCATCCAGAATCAGCAGCTTAACATTCTTAGCCAATGCTTTTGCTATTTCAACCAGCTGCTGCTTTCCTATTCCGATATCTTTAATTAAGGTTCGGGATGATTCTCGAAGTCCTACGGTTTCTAATAATTGATCCGCCCTCCGATAGGTTTCCTCCCAATCGATCCGATATTTTTCCCCCTGCTCATTCCCAAGAAACATATTTTCCCCGATTGTCATATATGGTACAAGGGCTAGCTCCTGATGAATAATGACGATGCCTTTCTTTTCGCTATCGCTGATTTCATAAAATTTGCATTCTTCTCCCTGATAAATAATGGTTCCTTCATAGTCTCCATAAGGGTAGATGCCGCTTAAAATATTCATCAAAGTTGATTTGCCTGCGCCGTTTTCACCAACCAGGGCATGAATTTGCCCCTTCTCCACTTGAAGATTCACATTATCCAATGCTTTCACACCGGGGAAACGCTTTGTGATTTTTTTCATTTCCAACATGTAGCCGGACAAGGAACCCCCTCCTCTCTACCGCCTTTTTTAAGTGACTTTGATATGAGTGTTAAAAGCATTCTTAACAAATAGCCTTATCAATTTGCACAAATCAAGGAAAAACTTAAGTAATAGGAAACAATATTTTAATGCGCAACTGTTTGAAGTCGTTGGGTACTTAGATCACGTATTTTGTGGTCTTATGTACTATTACGTACTTTAATCCAAGTATTGCGTTTTTTGCAATGCGTTTCGTTTTATGCAGCACTTTGGAA
>SVEA01000111.1 GCA_015057615.1 Lachnospiraceae bacterium
AAAATTCTTTCTTTCATTTCTTCCGGAGCCTCCCCGTTTGTTACCGCCTCTGGAAGAATTATTATTATAGCCGTTATTCGTGTCATCATCTTTATTATAACCGCTGTTATATCCGCCGGATCTTTGGTACCCGCCGGAAGAACGATCCGGTCTGGAATAATTGCCCTGCTGATTTCTGCGATCCTGTCCCGCAGGTCTTGGTCTGTTTTGATTCATCGGACGATTTCCGCCCTGTCCACCTTGACGATTCCCATCCTGATTATACGATCTTGGACTGCGCTGTCCATACTGTGAGGAGCCTCCCTGGCGCATTCCGCCCTGCGTTCTCTGGCCCTGTCCGTCGGTATTCCGATACCCCTGACGTGCTCCATCCGAAGATCTTTGTCCCTGATTATACTGGGAATAACCTCCCTGACGGTTTCCTCCCTGGCGTGTATCTTCCTGCCGATTTCCGCCCTGCGCTCTTTGTCCCTGTCCACCGGTACCACGATAACCCTGACGGTCTCTATCCGAGTATCTTGGCCCCTGCTGATTATATTGGGATGTTCTTCGCTGATTCTGATAAGACTGTGTAGATGTGCCCTGGCGCATTCCGCCCTGTGGTCTTTGTCCTGCGGATCCTGCCTGTCTTTGCCCCTGCTGCTCATTACTTCCGGAACGTACTCCGGAAGCAGGCTGCTGTCCTGCATTGCTAACTGATCTCTGATTGTTCTGAACGGAGGTTCCCTGTCTTACTCTACCTGCCTGTCTTTGACCTGCATTGTTTGCAGGCTTACGATCTGCAGATGCGGTTGGTTTCTGACTGGAAGGCTGCTCTGGTCTGCTTGCCTGAGGAAGAAAATGCTTCTTCACAGCTGCAATCTCACTTTCCTCCAAATTGCTGCTATGTGTCTTCTTTACTCCCATATTTTTCTCCAGATACTCCTGTATATTTCGGCTTTCTATTTTATCAGCTCCATTTTTTGTATTATTTATTAAATTTTTTAGCTCAAATACTTTCATTTTCGCCATACTTACTACCTCCGTTATTTATCACTGTATCATTTTCAGTTGCTTCTCTATCGCATCAGCCAAACCCTTATCAAGCACTGCCAAAGATGCACGGAATTCTTTACCCATTGCATGACCCAGCTCCCCTTTTTCACCAAAAAAGGAAATCGGCACTTTGTAGTAAGTACACATATTGGTAAACAATTTCTTTGTATTATCCGATGCGTCCTCTGCTACGATTACTAGGGCTGCTTTTCTTTCTTTCACCGCCTTTTCTGTGGAAAATTCACCGCTTACAACATGTCGGGATTTTGTTGCTATACCGATCAGGCTAAATACTTTCTTTTTCTCCGGACTCAAATGCTACCATCTCCTTCTCAAGCGTCTCTATCACACTATTCGGAATGCCAGCCTTCAAAGAACGCTCTAATCCTCTTGTCTTAATTGCTTTCTGCAGACAATCGATGGATTTACAGATATAAGCTCCTCTGCCGTTTTTCTTACCGGTTGGATCAAGAACGATTTCATCCTCCGGAGTTTTAACGACTCGGATCATTTCCTTTTTATTCTTCGTTTGTCCGCATCCGGCACACATTCTGAAAGGTATCTTCTTCGCCATATTTTCTCACATCCTTAATATCCCATGGTTTGAGCTTCACTCTTAATGTCTATCTTATATCCGGTCAATTTTGCCGCAAGTCTGGCATTTTGTCCTTCCTTACCAATGGCAAGGGATAATTGATAATCAGGAACGATTACTCTTGCACTCTTCTCCTCTTCGTCAACCTCTACGGAAATCACCTTTGCAGGACTTAACGAGTTCTCAATCAACTGCGCCGGATCATCGCTCCAATTGATAATATCTATTTTTTCATCCCGAAGCTCACGAACAATTGCATTTACTCTTGCGCCGTTTAAGCCGACACAAGCTCCGACCGCATCAACATCGGGATTGTTACTCCATACTGCCATCTTGGTCCTGGAACCCGCTTCTCTGGCAATACTCATAATCTCTACAGTACCATCCTGGATCTCTGTAACCTCTGCCTCAAATAAACGCTTCACCAATTCCGGATGCGTTCTGGATACGGTAATTCTCGGTCCTTTCGTAGTATCCTTCACTTCCAGAACATAGAGCTTCACACGATCCGTCGGGCGGAAAACCTCGCCCCGAACCTGTTCATTTTCGGTCAAAATCGCATCCACTTTCCCTAAATTAATGCTTATATTATTTCCTACGTAACGCTGTACAATACCTGTTACAATATCTTTCTCCTTGTTGCTGTACTGATTATACAGAACTTTTCTCTCTTCCTCACGGATTTTCTGAACAACGACCTGTTTCGCCTTCTGAGCAGCAATACGTCCGAAATTCTTCGGTGTCACCTCAACCGGAACAATATCACCGATGTCCACCTTACCATCCTTCATTTTTGCCTGCGCAAGGCTGATTTGAAGTACCGGGTCGGTAACGGTCTCAACGACCTCCTTCATCGCATAAACATTAACTTTACCGGTTTCTCTATCAATATAAACTTTTATATTATCCGCTCTGCCGAAATTATTTTTGCATGCCGCAACCAATGAGTTTTCCAGCGCCTCTAATAAGATATCTTTGCTGATATCCTTTTCCTTCTCAATTTGGTTTAAAGCTTCAATAAGCTCCTTGTTCGCATCCATTTTTTACAAATCCTCCTTCTAAGATTCTAATTATTGGCAAACTTTACAATCCTCTAAAAACATCCAAATTTAAATTAACTTTATTAGAGGATTTTCCTCCTTCTAAGAATAATAAATTTTTAACAAACTACATCAGGAGGATTTTCCTCCCTTCTAAAAAAAATAATAAATTTCAAACGAACTACATTAGGAGGGATTTATCCTCCTTTTACTGTATTTCTTTGAAATATACTATGATTAGCCCGACTTCGCAATAATAGTATTCTATGAAATCATTAAAACTCCAAATACAATCGTACATTAGCGATATCTTTCCTTGGAATATCCATTATTTCACCATCTCCCAAGTCAATGGTTAGTTTATCCTGGTCAAAACCTACCAACACGCCGAACCATTCCTTTTTCTTATCAATCGCTTTATAGAGCTTGATTTCAATTTCTTCACCAATGCTTTTTTCGAAATGCTTATCCTTCTTTAGCTGCCTGCCAAGTCCGGGGGAACTAACCTCTAAAATATAGGAATCCGTTATAAAATCTTCTTTATCGAGTAAATCACTCAATGCCCGGCTTACAAGTTCACAGTCATCAATGGTGATACCGCCCTCTTTGTCGATATAAGCACGAAGATACCAGTTACTTCCTTCCTTCACATATTCCACATCATACAGTTCATAATGATTGGCAGTTAATATGGGTTCTAATAATTTTTCCGTTTTCTTTTCATAATCTTCACGCTTTGCCATTACGTCCCTACTTTCTTTGATAAGTTAGAATGCTTCTTTCTTACATGTACCCTTGTATTTTGCTGTTTTAAATGAAATATTATGTCTAACATATAAGAAGAGTGGACTTGCGCCCACTCTTAATAATTCTTATCATTCTGCATCATTGCTATTATATCAAACAGAGTCAAATTTTGCAAGTACTATTTTTTCTTCCATGAACGCTCGAAATCTAGATTTTACTTGACTTTTACTTGAGTTTCCGTAGATTTGTCCACAAAACCTCAAACATATGACTCATTTTGTAAACATCTTTTAAAAAATGCTTAAAATATAATAAATCTTTCAATTACAGTTTGCGAAAACTAAAGTAACTAGAATTATCAGCTCTTAATGATAAACTTCTTTAAAAATGTTATATTATACTTTCCTTTTTCTGCGGATTTCTATCCTTTTTTTAAATTTACTCTTTTCAGAAACCGTTTCCTTGAGCATTAAATAAATTAATTACCCATTTGAAAATGTTATGGGATGCTAAAGATGTATCTAATAATTTAAGATGATATGAAGGATAATTCCAAAAAATCTCCCTCTCCGAAATGATTGCATCAACAGAATCAGATGAAATGATTGAACTGATGTGTTTTTCTTCAATTATAATGATGATAATATTAGAAGTCAAAAAGTGCAAGTAAAAACGCATCCAGTCTTTTACATTTTTCACTGGTAACTTATACCTATTCTTTTCGAAACAATTAAGTTGAATTATATCACTTATACATGCGCAATTGTATTCATTCAAAACAAATTCTTGCTGTAATGCTTTAGCTAAATTTATTATATTACTTTTGTTAGAATGGTGATATTCTATAGCTATTATGGGGATTTGTCTATCCTCTATTTCCTTTGTTTTTCCTATAGCTTTTAATGGAGGATAATCATAACTATCACTAATAAGTTTAATGCTTTTTTTCTTTGCTAACAGTTCTTTTGTTTTCAATATACTAAATATTTTTTCTTCTTGCAAAAAAACATCCGCAATTTGTGCAGTAATAATGGGGGCGATAAGGCTATTGGTCGCATGAAGAAAGTAATCCAAATCTTGTCTAAGTATTTTTAATAAATTTAAATTAGGTACATTTGCGTTAATGTCTATTCCATCTATTGGATTTTTATGAATACTTTCAGTTTTTAAATCGGTTGTTTTTACTCCAATTACAGAAGACAAACATGCAGGATAAGTAATAATTCCATCGTTTGCTCCTGCGGCAACTATAATTATATTTTTACTTTGAGCCCTTTTTGATACTTCAATTATTTTTTCGGATGTAATAAACTCTTTTGAGCCAATACTTAAACTAATGAGATTTACCTCATGATCAATCCCCCATTGGATCGCTTCATATAATTTTTGAATGTTATATTTTTTATCTTTATCTAAAACAGAGAAGCTAATTATTTCTGTTTTATCAATGCATCCATTATTCTCTAACATCTCCAGCAGTATAGATGTGCAAATTGTTCCATGGTTAATTTTTTGTAAAGGATCAATATATTGCTTAATACCAGTATAATGATTAATAATGTTGCTATCTTTACCTCGCAACTTATACAGTAATTTCATATTGACCCCATCATCAATTATTTCAATTTTCAGTTTACTTTTTTTCATATTATTGTCCTATAAACTATTCTTCGTTTTTACCTAAAAGTATAAGTGGCTCTGAATTTAAGTTGTTTTTAATAAAGATTACTGCTATTATTAGGGATACAAAAATTACTACGATACATAGTATGATTGGCGTTATCAAATTCACAGTTTCACTTGTTGCATTAAGCGGTGCAGCTTTATCAGAATTGTTAACCCAACTGCTAAACTCTGTGCTGTATCGTTCTGTCCCTGTTCTTGTCGATTTCGATATAATGACTCTCGTTATTGTATAACCAGCAAAACTTCCGATAATTTCCCCTAAGGATATGATACAAAGAATCCCATACAGCAATGATAAAATACAGCTTTTCTTGTTCATACCAAGAGAACGTTCAATAGCGGTGCGTTTTTTCTGTTTTGTTATAAATAAGAATAAAAAGAAGAATAAAACAGCTAAGGTTGTTGCACTGCTTACTGCCATAAGAATGATGGCAACTATTCTGAGATTCCGCATCCCAGAAGCAAGTTTTTCATAACCGCCATCATAAAAATTGATTTTCAAATTTTTAATGCCTAATGCTTGGAACTTCTCCAGGTATTCCTTTCTTGTCCCATTTGGTATCTGGAAGGATGTAGTATAACTTTTCATGGGACCATAGGCAACAATACTGTCCGCATCGCTATTCGTTACAGAATTCGACGGAATGATCACAGCGTTATACCCCATTTCATAGCCAGTCAGATAATTAGTTTTGTCGGTACCGCTGTAAATTCCAACAATCTCATAATTGCTATTTTCGAATACAGGATAAGCTTTTTGCTTTTCATCTAATAATCCGAAATCCAGTACAAGGCTTCCGGACGGAAGGTAATTTTGACTTGACGAATTTTCGTAATTAGAAAAATATAATTGTAGATGGATACTATCCCCTATGTTCAGATTATTTCTACTTGCAAGTTCCTGAGGGAGGATACATACCTTTTCGCCTTTCTCATATTCATTATCCTTAATATCACGGCCATGTATGATTGATACATCTCCCTTGTAAAAATCTAAGAGAAGATATGTTTTACTTGTTGGAACAACCGGTATCGTACTTTCAAAAAAATGATCATATCCTTTTACTACTGCTTTCCACTTCTGTCCTTCCTTAGTTTCATAGAAATTGCCGGTCACTTCCGCCCAGTTTTCAAAGGGTCTGGATTTGACTTCACTAACATTTTCGCTCATGTTGCCTTTATGGGTAGAAATAGTAGGATTACTTGGTGTTGCGTATGGTAAAAATTCGCTGCCTAACTCATCAAATGGGTTGGAAAATGATATTGCTGCAGTCACATATGTTTTTCCCGCTTTTAGCAATCCGGGATTCGCATTAAATTGATCACAAAACCAGATATCCTCTCCTTCTTTCCTGGAGGTTCCCCAGATAACCTTTGTTACTTTCACTTTTACCGGATTCGCCGGAATGCAATCATCATAAGGTACGAATTCTAAAATAGAACCTGCCTGTCTTATCAATCCTTCTTCCAAGTCTAATGGCCAAATTTTAAGGTCGGGACAATACGATCCATAATACGGTCTCTGTTTCGGTTTGATAATATAATTCGCACCTTCAAAATCAAGGAGGGAATCCGGCAGTATTGAATCGTAAACAGGTTTGTCCCAATAGGTATATTTTTTCGTTGAAGAATCCCAGTGTTCTGTAACCTCTATAGTGTTTTCTTTTTGATTAACCACGCCTATAGTCTTGAATACTCTCTCATACTTTTTGAGATTCTCATTACAAGTCAGCCAAAGATTCACTCCAATAGATAGAAATGCGCCTGTCAATATCATAAGAAACAGGAAAGTAAACGTTTTAGCTTTTATTCTTTTCATTTGTTTTAAACTGTTTTTTAGAAGCATATCTCTCACCTTCCATTTTCTTAATGAACGAGAGTCTATTTACATAAGCGTAAATGACTCTCGCATTTCAATTAATGCATCTCAAAATTATTATCTAATTGTCACTGCATAACATTTATAACATCTTTCGTTTGCTGTACTTCCCGTTTATTATCCTTCATAACAGCATCAATATATTTATATAGTTGTTCGTTCACAGATACTATTTCATTTTTGTTTGTCTCATAAAAATAAAACCCTAACGGTGTTTTATAAAGCAAAATAAGTGGTTTGGATTGATCGATTTCTTGTTTCAACAGATAAACCTCCTCATATAGTGTTTTCTCTTTATTATGATACCGTCAATTGACCATCTTTCATGGTATATACAAAATCTGCTTGGTCAGCAATACTCATATCATGTGTAACAATGATTATGGTATATCCTTGTTTATGAGCCAAGTTTTTTAGTATATTTACAACAATGTTTCCATTTATTGAATCAAGATTTCCCGTTGGTTCATCGGCAAGGAGAATTCTACCACCTGATGCAAGTGCTCTTGCAATTGCAACTCTCTGTTGTTGGCCACCACTCATCATAAGAGGAAACTGATTACAAATTCTCTTTTCAAGCCCTACGCTTAAAATTAACTTCTTTGCATTTTCCATTGCTTCTTTTTTAGAAACTCCTCTAAGTTCCATTGGGAAAATCACGTTTTCCAGGGCAGTTAAGAGAGGAAATAGGTTAAATGATTGGTAAACAACGGACACTGTCTCTCTCCGATATTTATCCCTGTCTAATGTACTCATAGGCATGTTTTCTACATAAATCTCACCCTTTGTTGGTAAATCAAGTCCTGCCAATAATGATAGAAACGTACTCTTTCCACTGCCTGAATGACCAACTATAGTATACATTTTACCTGTTTCGAATGTACATGAAACATTGGAAACTGCTTCAACTGTCTGATATTTGCTTTTATATATGTAATGTACTTTATTAACCCTTAATATACTCATAATAATCCCTCCATTAATCATTCTTCGATAGGATAGCCATTACACTGAAACGGTTCAGCAATAGCAAAGCTATTACAGTTCCTAGCATATAGAATAAAACAAATATAGCTGAAACAAGTCCCATAGTCATATGATTAATATTTGTAATAAAGGCTGCTCCAACAACCTCTAATAAACTGCCTAAAAGTACAAGCAGAATACTTTCTAGAAAGATGATTTGAAAACATTTTTTCTTGCTTGTCCCCAAAGAGCGCATAATTGCAAATTCATTCTGCCTGCTTTGCATTAGTAAATAGGATGTAATAAAACCAATCATTGCGACAATGATAAAAATTAAAGGTGCCAAACTTTTCAATAAGATAAGGCTTTCTGTTAATTGTGTAGCTGATAGTATAAAAGTTTCATCATTTATAATCAATGCCTCTCCTACCCGTGAAAAGCCTGCCTGCATATCCACTGATAAGAAACCTATCTCTTTCATATTGCGTTTGAATTGATTAAGTTTAAGGGGATCATTTAAGGTAAAACTTCCAGAGCTTGCATAAAACTTTGTATGCCCTCCTTCATAAATACTTACGATAAAACCAATAGGACTGATAATATCTGGTAATTCATCCGATAAGTCCCTATCATTGGAATTATAGCTTCCAATTACTTTCAGTTTTACGATGCCTAGTTTTTGATATGTGAAAGTTTGCCATCCTTTGGCATCGTATTTCGGCGCATATACATTAATTCCAAATTCATCTTTAAGATTAAGTTTATGCTCTTTCAGGAACTTATCTCTTACAATGCAGACCGCTTCCTCTCCTGATAAAAAAGTGTCATTATAATTCTCAATATAAGTAATATCATGAGGCGAAAAAGCAGAAAAAGCAGATATGTCATTGGTACCAATAAAACTGAATTCAGGACGGCGGGATGATACATTCGTATCTGTCAAATTAGCATAGGCTTGCGTTGTAGTTACTTCGTCAGTTACCATACCACTCTCATGAATTTGCTGTATTTTTTCAAAATCAATTTGCAATCCAACCTCTTGACTGCCATCCAAATTACAAATTCTTGCAGTAACTGGGAGCGTATCACGAAGATTTATAAGTTGCGTTTCATTCTCTTTAATGTTTTGAAAATACAAGAATAGAAAAAAGACGATCAAAATTGTAATTAAGATAGATAATATACTCTTCTTTAAGTGGCGTATAATATTTTTGTGAATTGTACGTATAACAAACATAGATACCCACTACCCTCCATCATTTCTTTTGGATTTATGAAGACATTAGTTAATGTATTGTATATCCAATATATGTATTATATTACCTGTAAAGATAGTTGTCAATACTATGTCCACTTCTTGAGTTTCCGTAGATTCCCGTAGATTGTCCACAGAACGCAGATTTTTCATTTATGATAGGGAAAACGGAAGCCATGCTTTTGTCACGGTACACAATCACATGTCTCATGGCATTCGGTGAAGATGTGCTAGAGAAAATCAAAGGTAAGGTTACTTCATCCAGCCAGCCCAATGAAGTAACCTTACGCCCATCCACTTCTTAAAAAATAATTTTTAGTTGTAACAAGAGGTATCGCTATTTGCAAGTGAATTTCGTGGATAAAGTTAAAATCTGTCCAAAGTCAACTTATTATAGTGCTCTTATTAACTATTAGCAGGATAATAAAATTACATTATCCGCTATACTTATATCAACTTTATTATTCGATATCTTCCTTATAAAACCATCTTTATTATCCGATGTGTAATAACACAATTCTAGCATTTCACTTGCTGTTAATTTTATCCTGCTTTCATCTGTAGATAATTTTACCGTATATTTTTCAATGATTTCTTTTGAATCCATCATGTTTACAAAACCTTTTAATTGAAAAAATGTTAGATAACAATCAGAACCAACAACGGTTACATTGTGGTCATTTAACAAATCGGAAAATGCATCTATCTTTTGGGTATTAACGGAATCAGTTTTATTCTTGCATATAAATAATACAGAAAATACTACAACAAAAAGTGCTATACCAAATAAACGTCTACGAATTTTTTTATATTATCACATCGATCCCTTCTTATTATATAGGTCTATAGCTCGTGGTTTTTAAACCTCCGCAAGAATTCCTTCGTTCTTTGGTTTTCCGAATTCAGGAACACCTCCTCCGGTGTACCTTCCTCTATAATTATTCCATTATCCATAAAGATAATACGGTCCGCTACATCCCTGGCAAATGCCATCTCATGGGTAACAATCACCATTGTCATGTTCTCCTCTGCCAGGCTGCGGATAACCTTAAGGATTTCTCCGGTAAGCTCCGGATCAAGCGCCGAGGTAGGTTCATCAAAGAAGAGGATACGCGGATTCAAAGCCAGCGCTCTTGCGATTGCAATACGCTGCTGCTGTCCGCCGGATAGCTCTCCTGGGTAAGCCTGTGCTTTGTCTTCCAGATTAACCTTAGCAAGAAGCTCTAATGCCTTTCTTTGTGCCTCTGCTTTCTCTATCTTTAATACCTTCACCTGCGGATCAACAATGTTTTTCAGAACGGTCCTATGCGGGAAGAGGTTAAAATTCTGAAAGACCAGACCGACATCCAGTATGATTTCGTGAAGGGTCCGATTATCCGCATAGATTGCTTTCTCCCCATTCATTGTTACCATCTGCTTTCCGCAGATCTCAATTTGCCCCCGATCGATCTTCTCTAATTGGGTCAGGCAGCGAAGCAGGGTTGATTTACCGGAACCGGAAGGACCGATAATTGCAACGACTTCCCCTTCCTGCATTTCCATGGAGATATCCTTTAATACTTCGGTTACCCCAAAGCCCTTTTCTACATGAGTTGCTTTTAGCAGCATGCAATTACCTCCTTCCTAACTTTTATAATAGCCTAATTTCTTTTCCATCAGCTTAAATGACAGTTCCACAATCGTATTCATGACCAAGTAGAATACCGCTGCCACAACGATCGGAACAGTGGAGAAATATTTGGATCCCGCACTGGTTGCCACGTCGAATAGCTCATTTACAGCAATAACCTGTGCTAAGGAAGTATCCTTTACCAGAGTCATTAGTTCATTTCCGGTCGCGGGAATCACATGCTTTACCACCTGCGGAAGAATGATTCTCATAAAGGTCTGTACTTTGGTATATCCAAGAACCTTCGCCGCCTCATACTGCCCCTTCGGAACGGCTCCGATTCCTCCCCGAAAGATCTCACCGAAATAAGCTGCATAATTAATGGCAAATGCGGCGATGCAGGCTGTAAAACGTTTAAAGCTAAAGCCAAAGATATAGTAAGGTCCATACATGAAAAAGAACAACTGCAGCATGAGCGGCGTTCCCCGAAAGATCAGCTGATAGATCTGAATGGGAACCGAGATTATCTTATACCGGCTTCCCCGAAGCAACGCAACAATAAATCCCAGGGGAATCGATAAAAAAAGCGTATAGAAAAATATCTTCAATGTCTCCACCGAAGCGGATAACATATTGGGTATTAGTAAATCCAAAGGAACATTAATCTGCATAATAATAACCATGCCTTTCTTGACTACCTGCGAACTTTTAGCCGCAGGCCTGGTATTTGCAAAACGAATTAATTCGCTTAACCTCACCGAAATACTGTATTTTTTGTTCTTTACTTTGTTAGCACTTTACCATGCTACCATACAGGAGCGTTTTATTCAATAATTTTTTTCGCTGTTTATGATATCCTCGTAGCTTACCTCCTCTAGGATCCGCTTAAATTTGATTCCTTCCGTATTATAATATAGGTCATAGCTTCCCTTATCGTTTTCCTTAGCAAATACAATTCCATAATTCCACTGTCCCAGCCATGCTGCCTCCCCGCCGTCCTTTACCGGTTTCGGCTCCCCGCCGTGGCTGACGTAATAGAGCTTTCCTATCCTCATATTCGACCTTCCGATGCAGTTTCTTTGAAAGAATGCAATATCTCCCTTTGCATTGAGGCAGAGTCCCTCCGCATCCTCCGCCAGCATTATGGCTTCCGCCATATTCTTTTTGTAATATAATTGATTACCCGACAGATAGTATACCTTCGATAAATCACCGGAGGTGGCAACTTGATCGGCATGGTTAACGAATCTTTTTGAATCCTCCGTTTCCCCTTGAATCGTAACCTTTTCGATCTCAAGCTTCCTTGTTCCATACATTAGGGTATTTTCTGTGTCGGATAGAATTGCAAAGTAATGTCCTACATTATTTCCGATTTTTCTAGCTGCAAATTTATCGTCAACCCAGACAACGGCATTATCCTGAAATATTAATGCTTTGTTTTTAAAGGAGTTAAAACTCATATATGCGTCGTGTCTAAGACCATTCTTCGGTCTTATCACATCCCGAATTAGCGAATCATATAGTTTGATCTTATCCTCTCCCTTACTACATAGATAGGTACTTCCCTCCAAGCTGTATAAGAGTTCGGAACAATCAATATTAACCATTATACCATTCAGGGAGTTCGTCAGATATATGGACTGCCCATCCTTCTTTACATATGCCGCAATTTCATTCTTCTCCTGCAATTCATAATAATAGGTATATTCTGCATGATTAGATAGGGCAAAGATTGCTCTCTTCCTCCCGAAGAATTCTGGTTCTCCGCCATCTTGTATTAAATAGCATGCAAAATCCTCTCTTTCCGCTCCTGTCTGATTCGAAGTAGCAACATAAGCCATCGTTTTGCCGTCCGGAGAAGTTATGAACAAACCAAACCTCTTTCCCCGATCAAGCAGTTCTTCCTTCCCCTTCTTTATATCATACCGGTAAAGTATATTCTCCTGTTCGTCTGCTGCATAATACATAAGATATTTGCCATTGGCTGACATACACAGCATACCAATATCCTCCCGCAGCCGGATAAGCTTCCCGGCATTTACATAGTACCGGCATTGATTCTCCTGATCAAACAGGATTGCAGCTGTTTTATCCGGTGTGAAGATAGAGTTGAAAACCCCATCCATTTTAAACAGTTTCCTGCCATCGGTATTCCACACGAAGGTGGTATTTTTATTTGTATCTGCAAATATTTCCAGGGCATCCTCCGATAGATAGGAGAAGGCTGTCACATTTCTCTGCCCAATTCCATAGAAAATAGCAACTGTCATTAAAATGACCGCTATTGAGAATATCGCCGCCAGCAGCTTCTTATCCTTCCAGTGGTGCTCTAGCTCTACTTTTACCTCTTTTCGACTGCTTTGCTGCGCTGCAATTTTTTTCTCGGCGGAGGATCGGTTTCCCATTTTCTGATCGGGAGATTCCTCCCTATGTAAATTTTCGACCTTTGGCCCGATATACTCGGTATCCGGGCGCGAAAAACCGATATCCGCCTCTTCACTAATCAGCGGATACCCGCAGGATCTACAGACCTTGGATTTTGCTTCGTCATCCCTGCCACAATGAAAACAAACCATGTTGACCTCCCAACAAATAATTGACAAGCCGGCTTACTTGCCATAAATACATTTTAACAACGAACTTTCCTTGTCACATAGAGAATATTATACTACATTGGTATTTCCTGTCAAATAAGAAAAAATTTCGCTGGCAAAATACAAGACGTGCGAGTGCGCATCCTTAGCGGAGCGTTATTTGTATAGGACGTAATTTCCTATACGGATTAAGGTGTCAAAAGCACCGAAGGTGATATTCTGGTACAAAATATTGATGTGTAAGCTCGCTTACTAAGCAATATCTTGTATCAGAATAAGTGCTACGCACCTTTTGACACCTTACTCCTATACGATGAAAAAGGCTGCTGCATTTCTTTCTACAACAGCCCAAATTCATTTACTTGTAGTGTTTGTATATATCTGCGTTATTCCTCAATTTCCTCAATTGTCGTAATATCTGAACCGAACCACTTAGTTGCGATCGTATCCATCGTTTTGTCCGCCTTCAATTCCTTTAATGCGTTATTAACCGCATCACACAGAGCTTGATCTCCCTTTCGAAAACCAATCGCATATTCCTCCGCAACTAAGGATTCCTCCAGTACGGCAAAGTCCTTTCCTGCATTGTTAATCATATAATTTGCCACTACAGAATCCATTAATACCGCATCCGAATTACCGGTTTCAAGATCCATTAACGCCGTTACATAGGAAGCAAACTCATTGATCTTACCAACCGAATCCTTAAACTCTTTGTTTGCCTCACTATCTAGGGCTTCCTGCGCAGAAGATCCACTCTGAACGGCAAGCCGCTTTCCTGCCATATCCTCCATAGAAGCAATCTCGCCATTCCTTGCAACAACCAAGGAAATGGTGTTCTCCATATAAGAATCGCTCATGGTAAGATTGGTGATACGTTCCTCTGTTATTGAGAAGCCATTCCATATCGCATCAATGTTCTTTGTTGCCAGCTCCTGCTCCTTAGCAGTCCAATCAACCGGCTGAAGAACCAGCTCGACCCCAAGCTTGTCACAGACTGCCTGTGCAAGATCAATATCAAATCCTACAATATTATTGGCATCGTCCCGAAATCCCATGGGAGGAAATGTGTCATCCAGTCCGAGGATGAACTTCTCCCTATCTAAAATATATTGGAGGGAGGCATCCTCCTGCACTTCATTATTTGCACTATTCTCCCCGGTCTTACCCGTCGCCTTCTCTCCTTCACTCTTCGTACCACATGCCGTTAAGCTAAGAACCAAGCTTACGGATAACAAGAAACAAATAACTCTTTTTTTCATAATCATACCATTACCTTTCTTAAAAGCCTGCAAATTTGATGCGTAAAAATTTCTGCTTTTTTTATTCTTTACAGAGCACAAATTTGCTACGTGAATGTCAATTCATGTGTGAAGCTTATCTTGATTTAATCTGCAATTTTATCGTATTAGCACTTTACCATGCTACCATGCAGAAATATTATCATAGATCACCGAAAAATGCAATTACTTTTTTATCTTTCTTTTTTCTTCCTTTCTACGCAGCTTTTCCCTTCTTATTTTTAATCGGTTCCTAATTTTGATATGAATGTCAAGAACGATTTGTTAGGATAGCTTTGCTTTTGGCACTTATATCAATTTTGTTTAATAATCAAATTATGCGAAAGCAGTTAGTTGTATTTTCCAGCCGCTTATTTTATAATAAAGAGGAGAAAACGTTCCTACATAATAAGATTTGAGTCATAAGCCTTTTCCTAATCCATTGGCTTTTGAGCTCTAATCTTCATAATGAATGATAAACGGAGGGTATTGATATGCATTACAGGGAATTTGGAAGCACTGGGTTAAAGGTATCTGGACTGGGATTTGGGGCTATGCGCTTACCTACCATAGAAAAAGGGGATACTGCTGTAATTGATGAAGAAAAAGCGATCGCTATGATTCGTCATGCGATTGACAGCGGCGTTAATTATGTGGATACCGCCTACCCTTATCACGATGGGCAAAGCGAAATCCTAGTGGGAAAAGCTTTAAAAGACGGCTACCGTGAGAAAACCTATCTGGCTACGAAGAGCCCGGTATGGAAGATACAGAAAGAGGAAGACTTCGAGACACTGCTGGATGAGCAGCTAGAGAAGCTCCAGGTTGATTATATTGATTTTTATCTGCTGCATGCGATCGGGAAAGATCGATTCGAGGATACCATTTTAAAATACAATCTCATTGAGCAGATGGCGAAGATGAAAACTAAAGGCAAGATAAAATATATGGGTTTCTCCTTCCATGATAATGCTGAGGCCTTCCGGCAGATTATTGATGCTTATGATCATTGGGACTTCTGCCAGATTCAATTCAACTATGTCGATACCGACCAGCAGGCTACGGTAGAAGGCTTAGAATATGCCGCAGGCAAAGGAATCCCCGTTATTATTATGGAGCCTCTGCGCGGAGGAAAGTTAGCCGTTCCGCCAAAGAATGTAGCTGCCGCACTGGATCAGACGAAAACTCCGGTTGAATGGGCACTTGATTTTGTATGGGACCGACCGGAGGTCGCTCTTTTACTCAGTGGCATGAGTACCCCGGAGCAGGTCGAGGACAATCTGCTCTATGCCGACCGTGCTTCGATCGGAATGCTGACCGAAAAGGATAAGAAAATGCTTGCGAAAGCCAAGAAAATATTTGATACCATGGCGTTGGTCGGCTGTACCAAATGCAGATACTGCATGCCCTGCCCGAACGGATTACATATCCCGGATATCTTTGAAGCATACAATCAAACGGTATCCGCCGGCATGGAGGAGGCAAAAAAACTATACAGCAGCTTGGAACAAAATGCTTCGAATTGCATTCAGTGCAGAACCTGTGAAGAGGAATGCCCACAGCATATAAAAATCAGCCAGCTAATGACGGATGTGGATGCCGTATTTGCAAAGGCTTAAAACAAGAGAAGAAGTATAATATCTGAATAAAGAAAGGGTTGCTCAATGCCAGTCAATAATTGTTCAACCCTTTCTTTTCTTCATTAACACTTCCTCTTCTATTTTCTATTGCGAATACAGATAATGTATAACAACTCTTTTATATTATATTTAAGTATTTTCCATAACCAGACGATAAGTAAATCAAACACATTATTTTTTAGACAAATCAGTTGTTTTGATTTATATAGTAGTTCAGAAAAGTGGAGATGGATTGTTAGGTTTTTATGTCGGTATGCTCGAAACAGAACAAGAACGCAAGAAAATGACAGAGATTTATGAAGAACATAAACACGCACTTCTTTTATGCATTAAGAGTCACAGGAAACAATCGTGCCTCCCAATAAAAATTAACCTCATACACTCAAAATTATGTACTAGATTAGACAATTCAATTATTTTTCCAAATAAATATTTATTAAGATAGGAGTTACCTGTGAAACAGGAAGTAGATTTTAAAAAAGGCATTAATAGCTTTCAATTAAAATATTGGGGTATTTTTTTCATGACTCTTGACCATATTGGTGCATATGTACTTAATCTCACCATGGGCAATCACCAGCTTCGAATATTTTTTCTATATCTACTATCCTCTACATATCTTTATTCTTATGTTTATTGGTCAGCAATATTGGTGATATACCTCTCCCCCTCTCAAAATATTCCAAGAAACCATCTAGGCATTTGTTCTCATGCAGGAACCCTAATTTCAACCAGTTCCTGCTCTTTTTTATGCCTGCGGCACAAAGGCCGTAAAAAATAAATATGCCTCTCCTTTCTGGATTAAGTGCCTGTAATGAAGGCTTTAGTGGGTGTAATCCAGAACATAAATATTGCCGAAACGCACGCAGTTTTCATTTACAGAAAGCAGAATAATCATCCATAAAAAGCCATGAAATTGTCAATATCTTGTATTGATTTTTGTTGAAACTAGTCATAATTTGTACTATAATTTCATTAAGAAATAAAATGATAGGGGTTTCATACGTCATAGAAAAGCATGAATATAAATAGGATTGCATATATATTCAGATTGGCTAAGATCGGCTGACGATAGTAAAAGAAGGAAGGCAGCCAAATGAATATATGCGATCCTATTCAGATTAAAATCTTAAAATGACGTATGACTCTCCTATCACAAAAAAACTACAAAGGAGAAATAGACATGAATAAATTACTAAAAAGTGCACTGAGTCAGTTCCATAAAATTCGTTCAAAAATTATTATCATACTAGTCCTCATCAGCTTTGTACCTGTCTTTATTACCGGAATCAGTTCCTATTTAGAATCGAAAAGTGTCCTATCAAAAAAGCTTGAAACAACAAGCACGCAGACGATTCGTGAAGTAGGACGAGGCATCGACAATTATTTTGAAGCAATGACTAATTTAGTAAAATTACTATCCAATGATAATAATATAATGGAAGCAGATGAAACGGAACATTTCCAATTAGGAAAAGATTTGATTGCTAATATGCATGACTCTGATAACAAAATTCTTAACATCTATGTTGGTACCGAATCCGGTATGTTCCATTCTTTTCCGGATGACCTGCAAGGCTTTGATTACAAAGCAACTGCCTGGTATAAAGATAGTATGGCTCAGCCAGGAAAGGTTTCTTATTCCAGACCTTATCAGGATGCTATAACCGGTCTGACTGTCGTAAGTATTACAACAACGATTATCAAAAATGATCAGCCGATCGGTGTGGTCGGTATTGATATTAATCTTACCAGCCTGGCAGAGCAGCTCTCAGATATCCAGATCGGCGATTCCGGATATATCTATATTGTAGATCCAGACGGATATTTTATTACCCATAAGGATGATTCCTATATCGGAACCGATACGATTACCGAAACCTCCATCTGGAAAGAGGTAAGTGCAAATAAAGAAGGCTTTACTTCCTATGACTTTGAAGGAGAGCATCGTTTTGGTTCTTATGTTACCAGCGAGAACACACACTGGAAAATAATCTCTTCCATGAGTCTCTCGGAGTTAACCAATGATACGAAAACAATTAAAAATACCTTTATTGCCATCCTTCTTATCATGGTATTCATTTCCATCCTTGCTTCAATCCTGTTTACCAAACCGATGCATCGCAATATCGTGGCATTCGTTTCCGGATTCCGCAAGCTCGATGACGGTAACCTGACCGCACATGTTGCTGTTAAATCAAAGGACGAATTTTCCATGCTGGCAGGCCAGTTTAATAAAATGGTACTGAATATTGCAAATATCGTAAAAAATGTCAGCTCCTCCTCTGCTAATGTACTTGATTCTGCCGCAGAGCTTGCTAATATCGCAGAAGAAACCAATGTATCGATAAGTGAAGTATCCAGAGCCGTGGAAGAAGTTGCTCATGGTGCTGCCGAACAGGCACAGTATTCTGCAGACGGAGCTTCTAGTGTATCGGATCTGGCAAGCAAGCTGAATCAGATTGAGGAAGCTACCAATGTGATTGATACCCTGTCAAAAGATACGAACCAGCTCACAAAGCAGGGCTTAAGCCGTGTTGAAGAACTTATTCAAAAATCAGACATCACAAAGACTTCCACCGCTCAGGTATCGGATCTCGTAATGGAAATGCAGCAGAGCATGGAGAAAATCACTACCATTTCGAATACCATCGATATGATTACCGAGCAGACCAATCTCCTGTCGCTGAACGCTTCCATCGAAGCTGCACGAACCGGGGAAGCAGGAAAAGGCTTTGCAGTTGTTGCAAATGAAATTAGAAAGCTTGCAGAACAGTCCAAGGCATCGACGGTAGAAATCAAAGCAACGATTGATGAAATACAGCAAAAGACTGTATTATCCGTGGAAGCTATGAATCAAACGAACAACAATGTAAGGGAACAGGGAATCGTCGTAGATCAGACACAGATCGTATTCCATGAGATCATGGATGCTGTAAATAACCTTGCCGAAAGAGTATCGGAAATCAAAGATGATACATCCGATATCGCGCAGGAGAAAGAAAATATTGTATCTCAGATCGAGAACATTTCTGCCGTTTCCGAGGAAACTGCTTCCGCATCCGAGGAAGTAACCGCATCAACACAGCAGATCGCAGCTACCATGGATGAAATAACAAAATATGCCGAGAATCTAAAGAATCTGGCAGACGATCTTAAAGGAAAGGTGAATCAGTTCAAGATCATTGAAGACGAAGAATAAAGGATGCTTGGCTGATATAAATACAACATTCCACGAAAGATAGAAACCAATTAGAATTGAGTAGGAAGGAGGTCTAAGACCTCCTTCCTTTCTCATTGAATAGGAAAGTTCGTCCTATTCAATAAAAAATGCTCCATGCGAACATAGTTCGCATTGGGATGACGCACTCGCACGTATTGTATTTTGCCAGCGATGCTGGCCGCGCTCGGCGCTAGAGTTTTGCAAGCGAAACTCTTTCTTGTAAATGATAGCTGAACCTTTGCCACCTTTGATATTAGGCTTCGTCTCTAATACTTATTAATAAACCATCTTGTGACTTCTTAAAATAACACAATCTTCTCCTTATATTACTTAATTCAATCGAATGATTATCAAATTCAAACCACCTGATAGCATAACTCTGATTAGAATTTGTCTACAATTCACTTTTTGCTTTCCAACTATTTGACCTTTTAGATTTGCCAGATGCTTTTTTCAGATAGGATAATTAAGGTTCACTAACGATTATTACTATGACCATACCTAGACCACGCTAAAACACAGCAGAATCATTCGCCTGACGCCGGTTTTGCTATCAGATTGTTCATCTGCTTTTTCACAAGCTTCATTCGAATCTCGAGATCCTCCTGCGGATCTATCGCAGCCGGATAAATCGGTTCCCCAATATGGAGCGTCATGATCGGTTTTCTTCGGTACAGCTTCTTAATCCCCTTGGGCGGCTGAAAGGTAATTGATATCGGAACCACGGGAACACGAGCCTGTGCGGCAAGGTGGAACGCCCCCTTTTTAAAATCCCGCAGACTCGTATCATAGGGCTTTAAATCCCCTTCCGGGAAAATATGTACAATACGTCTCTTCACTAAAAGGAACTCCATCTCATCAAAGAATTGCTTTAGCTCCGTCATATTCCCAGGAATTGCAACGCCCCCCAGCAGCCGTACTATTTTTCCGGGCCATATGGACTGTACATTTTCCGGCAGAGTAGGAAATACGATCTTTCGGGGAAACAAAGCCAGTGCAACAAGAGCACAATCAAGCGTATGTACGTGGTTACATACGGTCATCGCTCCCTTGATCCCGCGAAGATGCTTTTCACCGATTACCTTTACTCCTAAGATAACCCGGATCCAGATAGACAGGACGGGAACCGCAATAATATAATAAAACAGGGTCGAGGACAACCGGTAGAGCCTTCCTTTTACATAGTTGTTTTTGCCAGTGGAAAGACTCGCCGAACGGTAGACCTTCTCAATACTTCGTATGCTATGAACAAGGGAATAGGCCTTCGCATACTCCGCATACATTTTACCGGTCTTCGACAGCTTCTGCGGATCGCTTATCCATGCATCCATCCTTTCCGCCAGAGACGCCGGACTTCCCGACCGGAACAAACACTCGGGTCCCAGAGCAAATTGTACCGTTGCACTTCTTACACTATCTGAGATAATCGGCACCAGGCCACAGGAAAATGCCTCAATACAGGAGATACCTTCAATTTCGATATCCGAGGCGTGAACATAGAAGTCACAGCTTCTCATTAGTTCAATTAATCCCTCCTGGTTATAATATCCGAAGATCGGCGGATGAGGAAGTTTCGCCCCCATTTTTTGAAGGCGATGCAGCTTCGGACCGCGACCAGCAAAATAAAGTTGTATGTTCTGCGCATTCTGTGACTTTTGTACGGCTTTGATTAAAACATCCTGTCTTTTTTCGGCGGACAGCCTTCCCACCATCAGTACCTTATACAGCTCCCCATCCTGCCTTTTTCTGGATGTACCTGGACAAAACTCCGGAGCCACTCCGTTGGATATCACATGAAGCCTTGCCCGGTAGCCATGGCTGCGAAGCTGTGCGGCGATGAATTTGGAGGGGCAGTGAATATGCTTAAACTTCCGGTAAAAGGTTAAATTCAACAGATAGTACGCAAGATGGGCAGCGGGAGGAAACCACCCGAGCCCGATATTGTATGTAATATTCTCCGGCTGGATATGAAACCCAGCAATGGCAGGAACACCAAGTTTTTTTGCAATGCGCTGGGCGGCATGGCCGATCGGCCAGGGTTGATAAATATGCACCACGTCGGCACCCTTAATTGCTTTTTGAAGCACCGGACGCACCGGCTTAGCAAAAAGGGTACTCTGCTTGTGTGCTAACCGGCTAGCGATCGGCAAAATAAGCTCCGGTACATAAAACATTTCCAAACCATTTTCCGGATCGATCCCGCTCTTCTTTGGATCGCCGCAGGCAACGATTCGTACAGTGTGTCCGCGTTTACTTAAGGCTTTCGCAAATCGCATGGCAGAGATTGTCGTTCCATTATTATTCGTATTGAAGGTATCATTGATCAAAGTAATAATCATATCTATCCCCATTTCTGCGCTGTCTTTGCTGGCTCGTTTACGAGACAATACGCATAAACAAGTTTGTGGATGCAGCACAGACACAAACTTGCCACGTAAATTGACATTCACGCTGTGAAAGATTTCTTAAATCTTTCGCTCTTCCCCTACTTTTTTCTCGGTTGTTTTCATAAAAAGTGGAGAACCTCCTGCGAAGCTCTCCACTTATAAGCTTAAAATATTGATTCGATGGTCAAAAGCCTTCCTAACAAATCGTCTTCATCAATTTGTACAAAACAGGAAAAAACTTAAGTAATAGCAAACAATATTTTACTGCCGCAGGCAGATAAATACCTTACGAATACATGTTTCAAGTATTCGTTACGTGCTGAGTACGTCATCCCAATGCGAACTATGTTCGCATGGAGGTTTTTTGTCGCATAGGACGCAATTTCCTATACGATAAAATATGTTTCCTATTACTTATCAATGCATAAATTGTGCAAATTGATGAAGTTCGTTTGATAAATCGGCTTTTGACCCTCAAATCAATATTGACGCAGTTACCTGCTCCCCACGTTTCATGCTATTTGCTTTGAATATAACACGGTACAAATGTAAAATCAATACATATTTAATAAAAACAACGGGATTGGACTTTTTAAGTCACCAATAGTCACATTTCCAGTTCAGAAGAGGAATATTTCAAAGCTTACTAATCCGAAATCCTCATTTCCATCAAGTGGTTTGTATGGTATAATTTTGTAATTAAACAGAGAATTTACAAGAATTTTGTCTACAAAAAAACTTCCTGGAAGAAGGATGATGCTATGTGGAAACATCTTTTAAAAATGAAGCAATCTTATTTTCTGGCACTGGCTTATGTCCTGTCAATTACAATCTCTATTCTGGTTTATGCCACAGGGGGAACCAACAATTCCGTCGTTAATTTTATGAACATCCCTATCATTATCGCTTCTTCTACGAATCGTAAAAGCAAAGGGGTAATTCATGCGGGTATCAGCGGGCTCATGGTCGGACCATACATGCCGCTCATCATGATCACCGGTACTCCGCAGAAACCATTCAACTGGATCATTCGTATGGTTTATTTTCTTATTCTATCCTTTGTAGTTGGATATTTTGCCGATTACTATAAAAAAGAGTTTGAAAAGAACAGCCGGATCGAAAAAGAAATCTCCGAATCACACCTCGCCACCATCTATGCTCTGGCGAAGTTATCGGAATCAAGGGATGACGAAACCGGCACCCATATTGAACGGGTCTCCGAACTGTGCAGGATCTTAACCGAAAAATTGAGCCATCACCCTAAGTACTCCGGCTATATCAACAGCAACTACATCGATAATATCTATATTGCAAGTACACTGCATGACATCGGTAAGGTAGGCGTTCCAGACAATATTCTACTAAAGCCGGGAAGATTGACACCGGAGGAATTTGAAATTATTAAGAAACATACCACGATAGGCTCCAGCATTCTTGCTAAAATACAAGAGAAATACCCCAGTAATACCTTCCTTTCCTTAGGCTATAACATCGTTCATTACCATCATGAAAAATGGGATGGTTCCGGATATCCTACCGGTAAATGCAAAGAAGATATCCCCTTATCCGCAAGGATCATGGCTCTTGTTGATGTATATGATTCCCTGCGGTCGAAAAGGGTTTATAAAGAGGCTTACAGCCATGAAACAAGCCTTGATATCATACTGCAAGGCAGAGGGACCCACTTTGATCCGGATATCGTAGATGTTTTCATAGAGAATGAAGCCCTGTTCGGTGATACCTATGACCGAATTACCGAAAATACTAGTATGTTTTTATAGCACCAAGGGAAATCAGCCTGCCGTTCTTTCTGTGGAACAGCATAATTCCCTTACTCTCAAAATCCAGCTTTACGGTCTGTCCAATTTCATACAGGACATCCCCGAATACAACGCCGGTGAACAAATAGTTTCCGATCCGAACCTTAAGCGTAGTCTCCATACCAGCGGGCATCGCACTGTAGACTTCTCCACTTAGGGAGCCCTGCGGGCTGATCTTGATAAATTCCGGCCGTACTCCAAGGACAAAATCGTTATCGGTAATCGCCTGCTCATGATCCGGAATCTCACTTTCCTCCACCCTCGCAATGCGATACCTAAAGCGGCTGTCTTTGTTTCCTTTTTCTACACTCTTCTTTTGCTTTTGCCGGTCAAACTCTTTCTGCCGCCTTGCCTCATCCTCCTGATTCTCCGCTTTTATCCAATCGGCAAGGCGAAGTGCTTCATTTGGTTGAAAGCTTACCTTGATCTGATCCAGTATCGTAAGATCCATGCTGCCGTCCGCTGTCTGCTCTCCCTTTGCCTCAATGAAATTGATCGCCGGGTTTCCGACGAAATCCGCAATAAATAGATTGTTTGGCATGCGATATACATCGAGAGGCTTATCATACTGCTGCAGAACCCCATTATCAATCAGACATATCTTCGTTGCCAGTGTCATAGCCTCCATCTGATCATGGGTAACATAGACAAAGGTACTTCCGGTATCGATATGAAGCCTTTGAAGCTCGGAACGCATCTCTAGACGCAGCTTGGCATCCAAGTTGGAAAGAGGCTCATCCATAAAGAGAACCGAGGGTTCCGGAGCTAATGTTCTCGCAATCGCAACACGCTGCTGCTGCCCGCCGGACAACTCCGAAGGATAACGATCCATAAACATACCGATCTTCACAATTCTGGATACTCTGCGTACCGCCAGATCAATCTCTTCCTTGTTCATTTTGCGAACTGATTTTTGTACTTTTTTATTCTTAATCACTTCAAATTTTTCATTCAGCTCACAGCCGGAAGCCTTCTGTTTGTTGATCCCGCTTTTGATCTCCTTATCCAGCTTTGCACGAAGCTGTGCTGCCTTTTCTTCTGCATTATCGGATTCCAACATATTATAACGAAGGATTTCCTTCGCAGTGCTCATCGAGATTTCATAGTAGTCGATCAAGCGAATCTGTGCCTTACTGGCATCCAAAGCCCCGAACTTATCCAGGCAGTCCTTCAGTATGGTAATTACTTCCGCCGGTTTATTTAATATGCTTCTTAAGGCTACCGCCCTCTTTATGTCAAAATCAATTGTCGGCATTTCCTTCTTAATGTTTTTTAACCCGAAGGAAATGTTCTGATATACGGTCATGTTCGGCCACAGCGCATAGTTCTGAAAGAGAAATCCCACATTTCTTCGGTTCGCAGGAATATTGATTCCCATCTCACTATCGTAAACCGTAACACCGCCGATTGTAATCTTACCACTTGTCGGTGTCTCCAATCCGGCAATCATTCGAAGAGTTGTCGTTTTCCCGCAGCCGGACGGACCAAGCAGGGTAACAAAAGCATTATCTTCTATTACAAGGTTGAGGTTATCTACTGCATAGAACTTCCCCCACCGTTTTGTTACATTTTCTAATACGATTTCTGGCATATTAATTTCCTCCAATTCCCTTATCCAGGCTTGCACCTGTCACCTTATTCACAACTCCGTTACATATAATAATAAACACAATCAAGATCAGATTGATACCGCTGGAAAATGCATACAGACCCATTTCATCAAAATAATCCAGTAAGGTCGTAACCAGCTTGTTCTGGGAGCATAAAAGCATGAACAGGGTCAATTCTCTCAGACAAGTCATAAATGGTAATAAATAACCACTGAGAATGGATGATTTCTGTATCGGAATGATGATTCGAAACATCCGTTTAAACCATGGAATGTTCTGAATGATTGCTGCCTCTTCAATCTCACCGCTGAGCTGCAGCATCGAGTTTAACGCGCTTCGGCTGGCAAAAGGGATATATTTTACCGTACCTGCCAGGATCACCAGAAGGTAGGTGTTATAGATTCCTAAGGCGGATCCGAAAATAAAGAAAGATACGCCGACTGCAAGGGATGGGATCAGATAGGGCAGAAATGCGATTGCATTTACATAGCCTGCCGCCCTGCTTTTTCTATTTTTGCTGACACTGTAGCCCACTAAGGTACCAAGGGTTCCGGCTACCAGCGAGCAGACAACGGCTACAAATAAGGTTCCTTTAAACGCATTCCAGATCGTTGAGTTGTACAGGATACCCAGCTGTCCATACATTCCGCTCTCCGTAATGTTCTCTGAGGTTATCCACCATTTCAGTGTCAGATTGCTGAAATTTCCTGTGGTAAGGAAGCTGTAATCTCCCGGATTTGGCAGGAAGGTCTCCAAAGCGAAGGAGATGATCGGATAGATACTGGTAAAGGTCGTCAGGATAATAAAGATCACTGCAATCAGGTACCTTCCTGTTTTTCCTAAATTCACCTTGCTGGTCTGACCTGATTTACCCGTTACCGTCGTATAGCTTTTACGGCCGCTGGTTGTTGCCTGATTCATCAAAAGAATCGCCACGCCGAACACCATCATGATAATCGCAAGAATACTTGCCTGCCCTGCCCGGTTCACGTTCATACCGACATATTTGGTCGATAGGGTCACCAGATTCAGATAATGCGGTACCGGATAGCTTCCCATTGCACTTCCGAATACCAGAAGGATGGTCGACAGGATCGCCGGCGTCACCATGGGAAGTGTAATTCTTCCAAAGATCTTCCACTTTGATGTGTTAAGGATAACAGCTGCCTCCTCCAGATTGGCATCCATATTGCGGAAGATACCGCCGATCATGATATAGGCAAACGGTGCATAGTGAAGTGCCAGCACCACGGAGCATGGAAAGAGTCCCTTGCACCACCAGGCGGGCATGTTGATATTAAACAGTGACGCCAGAATCCCATCGGAGCCTCCGGTTACTGCATGACTGTTAAATAAATTCTGCCATACCACCGCCAGAGTCCACTGCGGCATGATGTATGGAAAAATAAAAATAGAACTGAGATATTTCTTAAATTTCATATTGGTTCTTGTAACAAGATAAGCAAAAACTCCTCCGAAAAGGATTGCGCCCAGACAGGTGAACACCGCTAGAAACAGCGTGTTTCTAAGAGGCCTCCATACATTTTCCCTGCTCAGGGTCCCGGTAAAAAGATCGATCCAGTTCATCAGGGTATATCCGGAGGTTTTACCGCTCAGATGAGCATCAATCGAACCAACATGGATGGAAAAGGTATCCGCGAAGATGGAAATGATCGGCGCAATCGTCGTCACAGAAAGAACAATTCCAAGAACAACCAAAATCACATTCTGCGGCTTGGAAAAGAAAGTCTTTAACCTATTCAGGAACCTTCTCCTATTACACGGTTTATACATTGTTGTTTGTTCCATAATAATAACTATGCCCTTTCTTAACTACCTGCAAACTTTGTGCCGCAGGCGTGGTATTTGCAAAGTATAAATTCTGAAGAATAGTGCTATTGCTATTCTTTCTAAGTCTTGTATTTAACAAGACTTTAGGCTCGCAGTTTTTTGCGAGACTATTCACACTAACCTCTCTTTATAATACTATTTTGGGTAATTGTGAAGCTCGCAATCACTTCAATTTCTTTCTTTGAAAAGGGGCGCTTAGATAACGCCCCTTTTCTGTTTTAAAACGGATGAAGAATCCCATTCGTCCTATTTATTTGCTGCCTCTTTATTACCGATAATGACATCGATCCAGTCGCTCATATTGAAGGAAACATCCGCACAATACTTTGGATCTTCTACAACCAGCTGTCCACCGTCCTTGCCTACCCACCAGTCAAAGCCTCGGTCGTTCTTCGCCGGGTAGGTATCTACACCATCCACATAGCCATCCTTGGAATGGTCCTGGTTGATCGTCGGGTTCGCACTATAGCCGCCCATGTCCTTGCCCCATGCATAGAAGCCATCCTCGGTGGTAACCATGTAAGCGATGAAGGCACATGCAGTCCATGGCAGCGGAGAGGTCTTTACTAGTTGCAAATAATGCCGGTATGCATAGCCGCCAATTCCCACATAATCATCCTGATATGCAGCTACTGTAACATTATTCACGGAAATGGTTCCCGATTCCTCTACGGAACGAAGCTTGGAATATACAAGAAGTCCGCTTTCGCCAACCGCTGAGGTAGAAACAAGCTCATTACAGATCGGGCCGTCGTCCGTCTGCTCATTATATTGCTTGCACCATAATTTAATCCATGCCAAAGCATATTTTACATTCTCACCGGACAAGCCAAGACCCTCGGCATCCTTTGCTGCCTCTTCGATTACAGGCTGGAAATAAGCTTGCTTTGTGCTATCCAAAGCATCAAATGCCTCCTTTAAATAGGTTGCATACTCATCCTTCGTAAGCATATATAAGAAGTTCTTACCTACCGGCTCGGAGTCAACTCCCATAAAGAGCGGGCTTGCGTCTTTATCGACAAAGTCCCAGCAGTTCTTATAGGTTTTATCTCCCAGATTATTGAACAGAAATACCTTGTTCAGGGTTTGAAGTGTCAACGGATTGCCGGTGTCTTCTGCATTAACCCCTTCTGCCTCCGCCCATTCCTTTGGTATAAAATTAAGAAGATTGCCCGTATCAAGCATTTTACTCTGAATTTGATTACCGTCCTGAATTAAGGTCATAGAGTAATTATGACTTGCACTCATAATATCTGCATTTAATAAAGTAAAGATAGAATTACTTTTCGGCTGTGACCATTCAATGGTACCGTTATAGGAAGAATCAATTTTCTTTAATTCTTCAATAAATCCTGTTGCTGCGGTTGCTCCCCGGCTCGAATTACCGATGCCATACATTATCTTTCCGTTGGATTCTTCAATTGCTTTTTGATAGAGCTCTTGAAGTGTCATTTTCTCTGCCTGCTCAATTACTTTTGCTGTTTCGCTTTTTTCCTGCGGCTTCTTTGATTGAGACGTTCCGCACCCGATTAGCATAGTTCCAATTAAAGTAATGGTTAGTATAATTGCTACAAGCTTTTTCATAATCTTCCTCCATATCATTATTGATTATTTGAAGTCATACAACAGTAGCTGCAAATATTGTATGTTTCATATATAAATAATAGATAAAATCCAGATTTATTTATACCTCTTTTTATGCACAATTATCTTGATATTTGAACCATTTCTTAATTTCTTGTTTTCTTTTGTTTCATCAATGCTATTTATGATATGATTAGCCGCAAAAACCTTCTTAACAAATCGTCTTAATTAATTGCACAAATCAAGGTAAAATTCAAGTAATAGGAATTTTAATTCACAACTGTTTGAAGTCGTTGGCACTTAGACCATGTATTTTGTGGTCTTATGTACCACTACGTACTTCAATCCAAGTACTGCGTTTTTTGCAGTACTTTGGGAGCAATGTGTTGCGAATAAAATTTTTTCATATTCCGTGTCAACACATATATTATGCAAATTGACGAAGTCGAATTTATAAATTGGCTTTTGTCGTTCATATCATGATATGGTCAAGTTGTTGATCCCTTCTGCTTAATAAATTCTGTCGGCGAGGTATTGGTATACCGCTTAAAAACGGTACAGAAATGTTTATAATCCGTAAAGCCTGTCCTGTCGGATACCTGGTAGACCTTATAAATCCCTTCATCCAGCAGCTTAATCGCCTGTTGTATACGGTACTGATTTAGAAAATCCAGATAGGTAAGACCCGTTTCCTCCTTGAACTTCCGGCTCAGATAGCTGACACTGACCTCGATCTCCTCAGAAATGCTCTCCAGACTAAGCTTATCCGCATAGCGGCTCTTAAGAATCTCAATGGTCTTTCGAACATAGGGATTTTCATAACTTTCACTGCAGGAAAGCAGACCGATATTCATTCCCTGGTTATTCTGCTGGTAGAGCAGTTCCTTTTGGCTGTCCCGCTCAATCTTCTCATACAGCTTCCGCATGATCTTCTTCAGTGCCTCAACATCCACCGGCTTAAGCAGATAATCATATGCCTGCAATTCGATTGCCTGCCGTGCAAATTCAAATTCTGTATAGCTTGTTAAAATAATAGACTCAAACTTTACTTTCTCCCTTGCAAGACGTATCATCTCGATCCCATTGACCTTCGGCATCATAATATCCGCAATCACTACATCCGGCTTCAATTCAATGATTTTCTCGATACCTTCTTCCCCATTTGCCGCTTCTCCCGCCATAATATAGCCGATACTCAGCCAATCAATGGTATATGCCAGCCCCTTGCGGATAATATCCTCATCCTCGGCAATTAAAACCTTTCGCACATGAAACACCTTCCCCTTTATTTTTCGTGAAATTTTTTGCAATCTTAAATTTGATTTTAGTGTTATAAGCCTCCTAACAAATCGTCTTTTGACACTCAAATCAAATTTTTCGGCTAATGCAAAATCTCGGTAAAAACTTTCTAGATACTACGTTGTGCATACATAATTAACTAGCTAGAGCATTTTGCAATTAACTGCTAATCCCCTGCCGGTTCTTTTATATTAACCGGTAAGGTTAGAGTTACAATGGTTCCTTCTCCTTTTTTACTCGTTAAGCTGACGCCGTAATCCCCATGGTACATCAATTGTATTCTTCGGTTAATGTTGTAAATCCCATGATGATTGCTTTTATTGACCGGCATCCTCAGGTTATCCCGGATCCTCTGCAAGACCTCGGCGTCCATACCGGCACCGTTATCCTTACAAATAAAGATTAGCTTTTCATTTTCCTCATAGCCCCGTATGGATACATGAAGGGTTTCTCCGTCGCCGTATCCGTATTTTACTGCATTTTCAATGAGGGACTGCATCATCAGCTTTGGAATCCGGCACTGCTTTATCCGGTCTTCGATCGATATCTCATAGGTAAACCGCTTGTTAAACCGTATCTTTAGAATCGTAAGATAGCTCTTCGTAAATTCCATATCCTCTTCCACCGCAATCTCTTCGCTCGCATCACTGATGCTGTACCGAAGCAGGGAGGATAAGGCTACGATCATTTTGTCCGCTTCGTCGGAATCGATCTTTGCCATAAATCGGATATTGTCTAAGGTATTGAATAAAAAATGCGGATTAAACTGTGCCTCCAGCTGCTTTACCTGGGCAAATGCCACATGCTCCACCAGCTCCTTGTTCTCCTTCAGGTACTTCTTAAGTCCGTCCACCATCACATTGTAAGCATCCCCGATCTGTTTAAACTCCACACTGCTGCTGATCGACAGATAGCAGTCCAAATTGCCCTGCTCCACCTGCTCAAAAGCGCCGGCAATCTTATCGATGTCCCGGGTACTCTTTTTTGCCACCTTACCGCTGATGAGATAGGTCATCAATATAATAGCGGCAAAGATAACCAAAACAAACAGTGCCATGATCATAAACATTCTGGACTGCAGCTCATGATCCGTAAAATTATAGACATGAAGCATGCCATTCAATATCGAATTATGGGACAGGTAATACCAGCGATTCTGATACTGAATATATCCCTTTGTATTGGCAAGCTCCCGGTCAAAACGTCCCAGAGAATCCTGAAATACATAATTGTTCGTTAGATAAATCCAGCCCTTTCCATCGGTAATCATGGTCTGTGGGGTCACACGGGACAGCAGACGTTGAAATTCCTCCGCCGGTATCGTAGCAACCACATACCCAATCAGCTTCCCTTTCTCCTGTATTCCCTTTCCGATGCATAAGATCCGGTTCTCCCCAGAGGCAAGCTGAAGGGAAAGCTTCTGCGGTTCCTCCTGAATCTCATGAAGGATGCCCCAATCCGAGCAGGAAGTATCCAATACAAATTCCGGTACCAAGTCCGCATCGGGAAGCACTGACCGAAGCTTGGTATTTAAAATATACAGCTTGGCGGAATACCCTGTTTTTGAAGTGAGCTGATACATCGCTCTGCGGATTTCAACCAGCCGGTCGGTGTGAATGCGTTTTGTAATTAAAGAAGCATCCCGGGATAACGTATCTATACGATAAGCATATTCCGTTACCGTTTGCTCGATCTGCTTGCTTATCTCTTCATTTGCATTGCGGTTGGATGTATAGACCGTATACTGCCAGATGCCAAAAAATAAGGTCAGGCATGCACAGGCAATTACAAAAACGGGAATGATCGCATACCTGGTAAACATATGCCGGATATTGTCACTGAAAGTTTTAATCTTCTTTCTCTCCATAGTCTTCCTCATTTCTGCGGGGTTTTATGCGCATATGGGAATTTCCCCCTTCTAGTCCCCGTTACTGTCATAAAAGATTTTTTTAAAATTCGTAATCCATTCTTTCTTCTTCACATTAATTAGCTCCGCATCCGCATGGATAATCGTCATCTTCTCCTTCTGCTGCAGATACTCCGGAACCGCCACATCCACCCGCACCGACCGCCGGTTCAGCTTCGTTGTGAGCATCGTCTGCGCCTCATACCCGGTAACAAAGTCAATAAACTTCCGAGCATTCTCCCTATGGGCAGTATTTTTTACGATACAGACGCAATCCGGTGTAGAATTCACGCCTTCTTCCATATATACGATCTGTATATTGTCTCCGCCTGCCACCAGAGCGGCCGCCGCTTCTTCAAAAGTCAGTCCGACCACATATTCTCCATCTGCAACTCCCCGGTAAACCTCGGTTGAGCTTGTCAGAAGATTCCCGTCCAAATTCTCACAGAACTTCTTTACAAAATCCCAGCCTGCATCCAAATCCCCGTCTCCCATTGCGTAGAGCATATTAATCAGGTGCTCATAGGCGGAGGAGGACACGCCGGGACTGCAAAAGGCGATCTTTCCTTTCAGCTTTTCATTAAGCAGATCCCCATATCCCTTTATTGTGATATTTCCGATCAAATCCTTATTCACCATTAAAACACTTGGGACATCTGAGAATCTGGTAAATATCCCTTCGACATTTTTAAATTCGTCCTGAATGGCGTCCTCATTTACGGAAGCATACTCTTCAAAAAGATAGCTCTGCGGCCGTAAGGTGGATAAGGATCCGCCCCAGAGAATATCTGCATAGGGATTCTCCTGCTCCTGTTCCAGCCTTTCTACAATTTCACCGGTACCACCGTTAATAACGGTAACCCATATGCCCGTTCTTGACTCAAACTCCTTAATTAAAGGACGTAAAAAATCGACCGGATGGGAGCTGTAGACAACCAGTTCCTCTCTCTCCTCCTCCGGGGTCTTCTCCTTCTGCTGTTCCTTCCACACCGAAGTTAAGCATAGAAGAAGCAGAAGCAAAAACAGTAATGCCGCAATCGTAATCTTATGTCTCATCATAGAAACAACCATGCCTTTCCCAGCTACCTGCAAACTTTTGGACGCAGGCTCAAAGTTGCAAAGCGAATTAATTCGCTTGGTGAAAAATCATAATTTTCCATACTAGCTCCCTCTCCAAAAAAAGATGATCTCCACTTTCTGTAGAAATCATCTCGTCTTGTCCCATGTACATATGACTTTCTTACACGTATATCATATGTATCCACAGAGCTTTCTATTTCTGTCCATAATTTAAGAACCAAAAACCTTCCTAATAAATCGTCTTCGTAAATTTGTACAGAGCAGAGAAAATCCAAGTAATAGAAAACATTTAATGCGCAACTGTTTGAAGTCGTTGGCACGTACCATTACGTACTTCAATCCAAGTATTGCGTTCTTTGCAATGCTTTGTGCAATCACGTGTTGCAAATGAAATAGGTTTTCCTGTTACTTATCAATATATAAATTGTGCAAATTGACGAAGTTAACTTTATAAACTGGCTTCTGATCTTCTTATCTGTTAGTTATAGTATAGCTCCATTTCAGAGGGTTTTCAAATTATTTTATTTTTATGCTACCTATAATTATTGGTAATTTATTGTTTCGTTCCCTTTTTCTTATTGGGACCGATACTTCCCAACTTTATTTTCCGAAGCCTGTATTTTCTAACCCTTTTTTACCGGCATCCCAGTCATTTTCCCTACCAGCTCGACCCAGCGGTCTTCTTATATATTCTTTGCAATTATTATACCAATGCTTCCGTTTCGTTGAATGC
This sequence comes from Lachnospiraceae bacterium, assembly GCA_015057615.1. Lineage (GTDB taxonomy): Bacteria > Bacillota > Clostridia > Lachnospirales > Lachnospiraceae > Mobilitalea. The sequence continues at coordinate 33,820 of SVEA01000111.1, forward strand.
TATTTTATACATGTTAATGGTATCGTCATTTTAGCATTGCATTCCAGCCCCTGTGATTAATCGTCTTTGGTAATTTTCTGCTATATAGAAACCATGCTATCAAGAAGGTCAGTAACCTTCCTTCACACACCGATTGAAAAGACGAATAGCCTGTCTTTCAAACCGTACATTACAGAAAGATTACTGACCTTCTTTGTATTATTTACAATAAATTAAATTCGAATTTATATCATCCAACGGTTGATTTACGATGCGATCTTATTATTGCCAAAAAAGCCGAAATCAAACATCCATTTCTGATTGCAGTTTATCAATAAAGCACCCAAACGCTGCTCTTCCCTTATCATCCCGCTTGTATACGCCGGCATCTTCCAGCACTTTTAGGAATACCAAACCGATTTCCTTCTTAAGAATATCGTCGATGTTATTCTCGTTGATCTCCCTGTAGCGCGCTGTAAACTCCATTACCCAATCGGTATGCTTTGCAATTTGTTCATTGGAGGCAATATCTTTGCTACCAAGGATGTAATCTTTTAGGGTTTCAATTTCTGTCTGTAATCTTGCCGGCAATACGGCAAGACCCATAACCTCAATCAGACCAATATTCTCTTTCTTAATATGGTGCAGCTCTTCATGCGGATGGTATAGACCAAGCGGATGCTCCTTGGTGGTAAGATTATTTCGCAGCACCAGATCCAGCTCATAGGTATCGCCAGCCTTACGAGCGATCGGCGTAATCGTATTATGAGGCTCACATTGCTTTAACTCTTCTGCAGAACACTTCGCAGCTGCCTCGCCGGACATCGGTTTGCCTTCCGCATCAGAGAATGCATAGATAGAAGCCGATTCATCGGTATAGCCTCTCCAGCAGTTTAAGATGGCATCTCCTGCGCCAGTCAGGGACTCTATCTTCTCTGCCTGCAGACGAATCACGGACATCGGCCACTTCACAATACCTGCCTTCACATCCGGATAACCGGGTATCGCAAAGCTTCTCTCCACCGGTGCTTTTGCCATGGCAAAGGTATAATTTCCACCTTGGAAATGCTCATGGGTAAGAATGGATCCTCCGACAATAGGCAGATCCGCATTCGAGCCGACAAAATAATGCGGAAATTGTTTGACAAAATCAAACAGCTTTCGAAGTGTTGCCTGATTAATGATCATCGGAATATGCTCATAGTTCAACACGATGCAATGCTCATTATAGTATACATAGGGAGAATACTGGAAGCCCCAGGACTCACCGTCAAGCTCCACGGGAATGATCCTGTGATTCTGTCTGGCAGGATGATTCACCCTTCCCGCATATCCTTCATTTTCACGGCAAAGCTGGCATTTGGGGTAACTGCTCTGCTTAACTAATTTCGCTGCAGCGATCGCCTTCGGATCCTTCTCCGGCTTCGATAAGTTAATCGTAATATCCAGTCTTCCGTATTCGGTATCAATCGTCCACTTTCTATCCTTCTTAATCCGGTAACGTCTTATGTAATCCGTATCCTGGCTAAATTTATAATAGTACTGAGTTGCCTTGATCGGATCAATCTTGTATGATTCCATAAATTTATATACCACTTCCGAAGGTCTTGGCACCAGAAGCCCCATGATTTTCGTATCAAATAAATCCCGATATACGATACTATTTTCCTGAAGTATTCCATGCTCATAAGCATAATCGGTCATGCCATTCAGAATTTCTTCCAGACTTATCTTGTTTCTCTCTGACGGCTGTGCTTCTACCTGTACCGGTTCCTCGTAATGCTCCAGCTGAAATAATTCTAGCAGGGAATTGATTGTATAGACCCTGTCCTGCTCATGAACCAGCCCCGTGTCAAGTCCGTATTCCACTAATTTCGTAATGTAATAATGAATCATCTGTCGTACTGCCCCATTTCTATATATAATTTAATCTCCTTGCAAATATATTAATCTAAATTTTATCACAAATTTCGATAAAATTCTATATAATTCAACGGTTATTCATTGAAAATATGGCCGTTTTATTTACTCAGCCAAGCTCCACTGTTTCATTCTGCATAAAAAAATCCCACCTTTACAAAAAGAGGAATATGGTATAATGAAAATAGATTTAAGACGAATTGGCAAGCCAATTTGCCTTAACAAGGAGTAACCGCCCACATAGGTGGTTAGCCTCAGGTTAACAATAAGCTTACCAAGACGGCCAAGTACAGGGTAGGCTTATATTTATTTTCGCTTGTTGTTCCTATCTATATAGGCAAGCAGTGCCTCCCCTCTCTCCTAGCCTTCTCTCAATTTCCGGTAATCATATTCCGTAAAGCGGTGGTAATACTTCCCCATTTCATCAAAGGTAAAGCAATAGACAAACGGATCGATGGAAGAATCCGCAAAACGGACTGCATACTCAAATTCCTCATCCTCCGACTTCTCACAGATCACCTGATCGCTATACTTATGAAATACGGCAATTACATTTTCAATGGTTACATCCGGATACCTTAACACACCAATTAAGTCCTCCAGGAAATGATTGTCCTTATTTTTTTTATACACATATTCCATACCCTTTGCCGGTACGGTTAATTTATATCGATCTTTCTGTAATTCACAGAGAATATTCCCCCATTCCGGTTCTTTTTCCCTGGTAAATTGCTCTAATTGCTGTAGGGCATGTTTTTCTAATATTTCTTTCCTGTTGCTTTGGTTATGGTGATTGGAAAGCTCTTTCTCCTCCATAGAACACTTCTCCAGACCAAGTAAATGGTGCATTAAATCTTTGGTATAGTAGATACCAACCGGCTGCCCTTTCACATAGCCGATCTTAACCATACTTTCATGAAGCATTGCTTCCAGATTATTTGTTAATTCTTGAAATGTATTATTCATCTGTTCATCCGGCCTCTCCTTTGCTACTATTTTCATTTCTATTTTCCCTGTTCTATGATTTATATCATTTTACCTGCTAAATCTCTTTGTTAATAATCATAGTTTATTTTCTATTAGGTAGCTCTCTAAAAACTCCAAAGCACTTTCTGCATCGATTTACTTTTGCAATCCTATTCTTATCTCCCATTATATCATGAGTAAAGAACACCCATGATCTTTAGCTCCGATCGCATATTACAAGCAAGCTTGCATATGCTCACTACGCTTTCATTATATCATGAACAAAAAACATGTTCATGATCTTGGCACTCCACTCGGAAATCGCAAGTAAACTTGCATTTTCTCATTCCGTTTTTATTATATCAGACAAGTAATATGGAGTAAATCTTACTGGTATGAAATTGGCGCGAAGAACCTTTTATTCGAGCGCATGAGAAAATCAACTCATTTACATTAAGAAGAAAAAGCAGTAATCATATCTTTTAGCATGAAAGTCAATAAAAGCAAACAAGTATCCCACAAATAAAAGAGTGCTGCCATAGACTTCATCTTCTGCGCAACACTCTTTTTCTTCTTTATCTATTATAAATCGCTTTCACAAGCGTATGGGTGTTTATCATAAAGGTATTGTTCTTTTACTTGCCGAATTTAGAAGTCAAATCCGATTGAAGTTTATTGATTGTTTCTTGTACGTCTGCATCTTCAAGTAATACCTTAGTAACCGAGGAGCCAACTGTATCGAGAGCTTCTGCGAAATGCTCTGTATAATTGATTGCCGGGATAACTTTACCGATTTCGATAAATGTCTTATAAACCTTTTGACCGCCGAAGAATTCATCTCCTTGATCAAAGATTTCATTACTATAAACCGGTATGTAGGAAGGATATAAACCGTAATTTGTAAATCCATCGACTAACAGCTGTTCGTCCGTCATAGCAAATTCAACAAATTTCTTTGCCATTTCAGCGTTCTTTGTTTTCGCATTGATTGCCAGTAAGGAACCTCCGTTTGTTGCACCCTGGTTTTCACCAGTGGAAAATGCCGGCATATTCATAACGCCCCATTTACCGCTGGTCTGAGGTGCTTTATCTTTGATTGTACCGATCATCCATACAGCTTCCGGAATCGTCGCTACGCTTTCATTGGCAACCGTGCCTTCGTACTCGTCCCAGCCATTGTAGGATAAAGCGATACCGGAATCAAAAATCTTCTTTTCCATAGTCAGTGCTTTGATCGATGCATCGGTATTTAAGATGGTTCTTCCTTCCCCATCAAAGAAGCCCTGACCTAATTGTAATAATAGCATACGGTAGAAATTCGTTCCTGTCGGTGCAATCGGAAGCATCATGACCGGATCTCCATTCGGAGTGGTACAGGTTGCTGCCACTTTCTCTCCTGCTTCAATGAAATCCTCCCAGGTGAGAATCTCTTCAACTCTTACACCTGCCTGTTCAAAATAGTCCGTACGGTAAAACATAGCGATTGGGCCGGCATCCCAAGGGAAACCATATATTGCCATTTACCGAAACTTCACCCATTTTTACCGGAAGAAAATCACCCTTCTTAACAACATCATTTAATTCAAGAAATCCATTTGGATAGTTGGATGCGTAACCACTTAACTGCTCACCCTCCAAAGTGATGATATCCCCAAGTCCGTCACCGGTAGCAAGACCGGTAGATAATTTGGTATAGATTTGTTCTGTTCCCATTTCTTCGAAAACAAATTCAACATTGGGATTGGTTTCTTTAAATTTTTCTGCACTTGCTTCCAGTTGCTTTAGTGCAACGTCCCAGGACCATACGGTCAAGGTTACTTTTTCATTTTCTTTGCTGCCTTTGTCTTTGGAACAAGCAACCAAAGAAGTCATACTAACCATTAGCAAAGTGAATACTAACAATAATTTTTTCTTCATAAATATCCTCCTGTTTCACTTTTTGTTAAAACCAAACTAATAAAATGTTTTATTTCTTTATTCTTTGACAGAGCCACCCATGACACCTGCAACGAATTGTTTTTGAAATATAAGGAATATGATTAAAATCGGTAACGTTGCGATTGACGTTGCCAGCATAATCACCGCATAATTTTTATTGGTAGGATTTCCATCCAGCATCGCTAGGGCTACCGGGAAGGTATATTTTGTTTTACTTCCCAGGATAATTAACGGCCACATAAAGTTATTCCACATGGAGGTAAACATATAGATCACGAGTGCCCCCAATGCGGGCTTTACATTCGGTAAAATAATTTTAAAAAATGTCCTGGTCTCCGTTGAGCCGTCAATCCGTGCCGCCTCGATCAGTGCGGTAGGAAAGCTTAGCATGTTCTGCCTCATCAAGAATACGCCGAAGGAATTGGCAAGCATCGGAAGGATTACCCCCCAATGACTGTCCGTCCGGACAGCACCTCCCGGCTGATACAGCGCTGCTTGATGAGATAGGCAAACACACGGCGCATATCCGTGTGTGCCTGCGGAAGAACAAAGGGCTTTCGCTGCTCCGGTTCGCTGCGTTTGCTGTGCTGCCGGTATTCCACACCCTGTTCACCGCCAAGCAGCAGGCTGACCGCCTCCGGAAAGGACAGGTTGTAGAGCCGTTTCACAAGGTCGATGGCATAGCTGCCCTCCTGAGCGGAGTGATCGTACCAGCTATTCCCTCGAACCGTGATGCTGTGATCGCTGGCCAGCCGCTTATCTCTGCCGGAGGGCAGGAGGCGCTCGCCCTGCCGCTGGAGGAAGTCCACCAAGTCCACCGAGTTGGCTCGTTCCTTTTGTTCGTCTGTAAAGTAGATGTAGCCTGACATGAGTAAACCTCCCATCATAAATGAATTTGTGGCGCATGGTCATCCCGCTTGTGACCCTGCGCCTGCTTTTTCTCCTGCAGCTTTCTTCTGCGCTTGCGGTCGATATGACCGGCTGCGATTCCTGCGGTTCTGCGATAGTCCTCCCTGAACAGATTTTCCAGCCGGTGCATCAGCCGGGTAGCCGCCAGCAGCACCGAGGGGTTACTATAGCTGCCGATGTTATCAATCAGATACTGTGCATAAACATTGCCCTGCGCCGCAGACAGCCCCAGCCAGTAAAGGCTCTTTTCCTTGTCACGGGGAACATCACCGTCATAGAAAAACAGCTTACCGAGAGCATACTGTGCAAATTGATTTCCCTGTTCAGCGGATACGGTCAACCAGTGAATGGCAGCTTCCACATCCTTTGGAACATCCTCACCAAGAAGATAGAGCTTGCCGAGTTGGTAAGCGGCATATTCATTTTTCTGTTCTGCCGATAAGGTGAACAGCCGAATAGCCTCACCAACATCCTTGACAACGCCGTCACCGGAAAGATACAGCTTCGCTAAGGCATATTGGGCGTAGGCATTGCCAAGGTCGGAGGAGAGCGTAAGCCACTTAACTGCTTCCGGAACATTCTTCGGGATATCCGTACCGGTAAGATAGAGCCTGCCGAGCTGATAGGCAGCGTACTCGTTTTTCTGTTCTGCGGCGGCTGTAAACATGGTAATAGCCTTTTGAATATCTTTCTCCACATGAGTGCCATCCCGATACAGCTTTCCGAGTGCATACTGCGCCCCGGCGTTTCCGGCCTCTGCTGCTTTCGTCATCCAAGCCACCGCCTGT
>SVEA01000112.1 GCA_015057615.1 Lachnospiraceae bacterium
AAACTATGAAAAAGCTTCATAGGGGGGGATTGTTGCGTCTTTTTGCTAACAAAGAGACGTTTTCATAATAAAAGCCAATTTATAAATCACCTTCGTCAATTTGCACAATTTATGTGTTGATAAGTAATATAAAACAAATTTCATTCGCAACACGTGTTCCCCAAAGTATTGTAAAAAACGCAATCCTTGGGTTGAAGTACGTACCAACGACTTCAAACAGTTGCGCATTAAATATTGTTTTCTACTTAAGTTTTTTCTTGGCTTATGCAAATTAACGAAGGTGGTTTGTTTAGAAGGCATCTGGCAAGTAATTATGAAGTTTATTCCATGTTTTATACTCAAGTGTAGATATCTGTAATTTTATTCAAATTATTAAGTGTTGACAAGGTTGGTATTATTCGCTATACTTTTAAAAATTATAATCCAACGTTATAGCAGCATAATCAAAATGGACTTAACAAATACTACCGATCAAATTGAGTGTGGCTGTGACATAATACAAATGGAATGAGAAAATGCAAGTTTACTTGTAATTTTCGAGTGGAGTGCCAAGATCATGAACATGTCTTTTGTTCATGATATAACAACAGCGTAGTGAGCATATACAAGCTTGCTTGTAAATGCGATCGGAGCCAAAGATCATGAGTGTTTCTTTACTCATGATATAACAACAGCGTAGTGAGCATATGCAAGCTTGCTTGTAAATGCGATCGGAGCCAAAGATCATGAGTGTGTTTTTTACTCATGATATAACAGCAACTATAAAATGATTTCATTAGAAAGTGAGGAGAAAAAAACATGGGACAAATCATCGGTGATGGTATAACATTTGACGATGTGCTCTTAGTGCCTGCTTATTCCGAGGTACTGCCATATCAGGTAGATTTATCTACCCAATTAACGAAAAAGATTAAGCTGAATATTCCATTGATGAGTGCCGGAATGGACACGGTAACGGAACATCGCATGGCGATTGCGATGGCAAGACAGGGCGGCATTGGTGTTATTCATAAAAATATGACGATTGAGCAGCAGGCAGAAGAGGTAGATAAAGTAAAACGTTCCGAGAATGGCGTAATTACAGATCCGTTTTATTTATCTCCGGAGCATACATTGCAGGATGCGAATGATCTTATGGCAAAATATCGGATTTCCGGTGTTCCGATCACAGAAAATGGGAAAAAGTTAGTTGGTATTATAACAAACCGTGATTTGAAATTTCAGACAGATCTTACAAAGAAAATCAAAGAATCTATGACTAGCGAAGGCCTGATTACGGCTAAGGAAGGCATAACACTAGAGGAAGCAAAGAAGATCCTTTGGAAGGCAAGAAAGGAAAAGCTTCCGCTTGTTGATGATGAGGGCAATTTAAAGGGCTTAATCACAATCAAGGATATTGAAAAGCAAATTAAATATCCTCTTTCCGCTAAGGATGATCAGGGACGCCTTCTTTGTGCTGCTGCAGTGGGAATTACCAACAACATACTGGAACGTGTCGATGCTCTTGTAAAGGCAAAAGTTGACGCCATTGTTGTCGATACTGCCCATGGTCACTCTGCTAATGTACTTAAGGTGATTAAGATGGTTCGGGACAGCTATCCGGATATCCAGATCATTGCAGGAAATGTGGCAACTGCGGAAGCAACGCTTGCTTTGATCGAAGCAGGGGTCGATGCGGTGAAGGTCGGAATCGGTCCGGGATCCATCTGTACTACGAGAGTTGTCGCAGGAATCGGTGTACCTCAGATTACCGCAGTCATGAATGCATATAATGCTGCTAAGACGCATGGTATTCCAGTCATCGCAGACGGCGGTATCAAGTATTCCGGAGATATTACGAAAGCTCTGGCTGCCGGTGCAAATATATGTATGATGGGCAGTATCTTTGCAGGAACGGATGAGAGTCCCGGAGAATTCGAGCTTTATCAGGGAAGAAAATACAAGGTTTACCGCGGTATGGGATCCATTGCGGCTATGGAGAAAGGAAGCAAGGATCGTTACTTCCAGACAAATGCGAAGAAACTGGTACCGGAAGGTGTGGAAGGCCGTGTGGCATATAAGGGAACGGTTGAAGACACGGTGTTCCAGCTAATCGGAGGCTTAAGAGCTGGTATGGGTTACTGTGGAGCGAAGGATATTAAGACGCTTCAGGATACCGGTAAATTTGTTAAGATTACAGCAGCTTCCTTAAGGGAAAGCCATCCTCATGATATTCATATTACGAAGGAAGCACCGAACTATAGCGTAGACGAGTAAGTATGATAGAGTACAGGCAGGGAATATTCATTTGCGAATAACCCTGCCTGATTTGTTTGTATATTGGCATCCAAGAATCATCTGCGATACGATTTGCGGGTGGCTGGTATTCTGATTGGGCTACTGTTCACACCTGGGCAAAGTCTATAAAATGATTTCGACAAATGATATCCGATAAGGAGTATTTGCATTCGTTGGTGCTTGGGCTCCGTATTTTGGAGCCTTATGTACCGCTACGTAATGAATCTTAAGCGAAAGCATCTCCGCTTCGGATACATTTGACGAAATCATAACATGGTATACATGGTGGGTGTGAACAGTAACCTGATTGGTCTATTTTGTCTATTCTGGAATGGCAAAAGGCATTGACATACCGGAAAATAACCAATACAATAGAGGTTATTATGAATGGCTAATTGATGAGCAAAGGTGAGCGTAATGAGCAGAATCTTGACGAAACAGGAATGGATAAGAAGAAAAAGAATTAAAAGAGCAGTAATGCTTCTGTTTATTTTTGTGCTTTTTATAAGTATAATAGGGATATCTGTATATCTCGTCCGTAATTTACTATCCGATGGTTTGAGTCTGAACCGGAATACTACCGAAGTATTGTCGGACAACCTATTGAAGGGAATAGAGATTAAGCAAAGCTTTTTAACGCCGAATGAGTACTCAAGACCACAGAAGCCTTTAAAGAAGGTAGCGGGAATTGTAATTCATTATACGGCGAATCCGGGTACTTCCGCAGATAATAACCGCAGCTATTTTGAAGGGCTGGCAGAAACGGGGGCAACCTCGGTAAGTAGCCATTTTATTATCGGGATGGAAGGTGAGATCGTCCAGTGTATTCCGATGACGGAAGTTGCCTATGCATCCAATAACCGCAATGATGACACCATTTCCATAGAATGCTGCCATCCGGATAAAACAGGTGAATTTACTTCCGATACGTATGATTCTTTAGTTTCTCTTACCGCTGCTTTATGTGTGGAATATAACCTGAAGGAAGAGGACGTTATCCGGCATTATGATGTCACTGGTAAGCCCTGTCCGCTGTATTATGTAGATCATGAGGATATGTGGACAGCCTTCAAAGATGATGTCATGAAGAAAGCGGCAGTACTGAAAGTTGAATCGAAATAAATGAAAAGGAAGAAAAGCTACATCAAAGTGAATTGAAAATGCAAAATGCGGTCATACAAAAAGGACCTTCCTGGCAGCGGATATATTCTGCTTCCGGGGAAGGTCCTTTTAGGATGCCTTTACAGATGAAGATCAAAAATTTTCCACAATATCCTTATAGGGAAAGGGTAATGTCCTTGCCGATCGGCTGATACAACCGGTACTTTACGCTGGCAGAATTAAGCATTCGTTTGGAAGCGATTACAGCATCCGTATTAGCATATTTATCATTCATGTAGATGATTTCCTTGATTCCCTTTTGAATGATCGCCTTGGTGCATTCGTTACATGGAAATAGGGTGGTATAGATGCGTGCGCCCTTCATTTGCGAACCCGTATAATTCAGGATAGCATTCAGCTCGGCATGGCATACAAAGAAATACTTTGTATCAAGATTACGGCCTTCTCTTTCCCAGGGATACTCATCATCGGAACAGCCGTTTGGCATACCGTTGTAGCCTACGGAGAGAATTTTGTTGTCTTCACTGACAATACAGGCACCGACGCTGGTGCTGGGATCCTTGCTGCGTTCCGTAGACAGAAGAGCAATTCCCATAAAATATTCATCCCATTTTAGATAATCTTGTTTTTTCATCTGTGCTTTCCTTTCATTAATATAATTTCAACAGATAATTGCGAAACTCTCTAGTTGAGTTCATTGTGTACACAACAGATACATACACAATAGCTGCAATACCGAAGCTTCGCAATAACCTAATATAATTTAGATAGGAGGCAAATTCCGGCAGATTCTAAGATAAAAGTAAGGTATAATAAATACATGAAAAACGTCCCTTTAATTATAAGGTTGGCTTTTCTAATGCAACATTGCGAGACGGTAAGCGGGTTCGTTTCCCTGTGGTCTAGTATTTACTTCCTACAATCTGTACTTTAATCATATTTGTGGTTCCGGAAGTGCCGAGAGGTACGCCTGCCGTCAGTACAGCAAGCTCGCCGTCCTGTAAATAGCCGGCATCTTCTACCGCCTGAATCGTATGCTCGATCAGTTCAAAGGTATCATGCTCGAGATCAATTAAGAGCGGAGTAACGCCCCATGCCATACTTAATTGACGGTATACCTTGGAATCAGTTGTACAGCCCATAATCTGACAGGAAGGACGAAAGCGGGAAATCATGCGGGCAGTCCGTCCAGAGGTAGTCACAGTGATAATCATTTTAGCATCTAAATCATATGCGGTAGTTACCGTCGCACGGGAGATTGCTTCTGTAATATCGGATCTGCAGTACTGGTCGTCGCACATACGGAAGCGTTTCTTATAATCAATGTCGGCTTCGGTGCGAACGGCGATCTTGATCATCGTTTTTAATGCTTCTACCGGATATTTACCGTTGGCAGTTTCGCCGGATAGCATAATTGCGCTGGTTCCGTCATAAATTGCATTTGCAACATCCGTTGTCTCTGCCCGGGTCGGTCTTGGATTCTTGATCATGGAATCTAACATCTGGGTTGCCGTGATTACCTGTTTACCACTGTTATATACCTTCTTAATAATCTCCTTCTGAAGAACAGGTACCTCTTCATAAGGGATCTCAACACCCATATCTCCACGGGCAATCATGATTCCATCCGCCGCATCAATAATGGAATCGATATTTTGTATTCCCTGCAAATTCTCAATTTTTGCAATGATTTTTGTCTGCGATTTATATTTATTTAGCATTTTACGAATGTCCTCAACATCTTCGGCAGACCGTACAAAGGATGCGGCAATATAATCGTAGTCATGCTCGACTGCAAAAAGAATATCCGAACGGTCCTTATCACTAATAAAAGGCATAGTCAGGTGAATACCGGGAACGTTGACCCCTTTTCTTGAGGAAATGATTCCTCCGTTTTTTACCTTACATATAATATCCGTGGGGGTCATATCCGTGACATACATCTCAATCAGACCATCATCGATAAGCACTGTAGTTCCTACTTCAATATCATTGATCAGATTAGGATAACTAATGGAAACCTGATTTTCATCCCCCTCAATCGGATTGGTCGTCAAGGTAAAGGTTTGGCCTTCGTTAAGCTGAACCTTCTGATCCTCTTTAAATGTGCCGATACGAATTTCTGGTCCCTTGGTATCCAGCAGGGTGGCTACCGGTATATGCAGCTCCTTCCGCAGCTCTTCAAGTCTCTTTAGTCGTCCCAAATGCTCTTCATGGTCCGCATGGGAGAAATTAAAGCGGGCAACATTCATCCCAGCTAATACTAATTCTTTTAATACATCGCCTTTATCTGTGGAAGGACCTAATGTACAAATTATTTTCGTTTTTCTCATGGCTTTTGCTCCTTTAGTCTGTTCAATTATATCTTTAAATTGTTATGCTTACGGTATTTAATAAGAAAGTCCTTTTTTATTCTAAAATATTGAATGGCAAATATTATACTTCCCAAAATAATAAAAAAGATAATCAGTAATGCGCAATGCATAAAAAATGTTTCTGGCAGGATCTTAATGACTGGATCGGTGACCGGATTAAAGAGCCAGTCATCGTTATGAAAAAACAACTTATGAAACATTACAAATGTGGTATCAAAATCGACAGCCACCGCCAATATGACGAAGAGTGGAAGTATGGCTGCTGTAATAGAAGATGCCAGAAGATAGCTGTAATCCTTTTTTCGGTGTTTGTATCGCATGATCGCTACTCCTAAGACAAGGGTAAATGCACCAAGGATATAAAAGAAGGAGAAGATATTTTTTACCTCCTTGAAATGTGCTAATCCGCTTTCCGAGGCTTGCAGCGTGGGAAAGGTTAAGCCGCCCCGAAAGAAAGGGGAAGAGTAGTCAATCAAGGCATTGTAATTATCCAGGATATCCTGCTTTGGGTAGCCGGAGCTTTCCTCGATATGCAATACTTTCACATCCAGATAATAGAGCGGACGAAAGTTAATTGTAATAATTACCGCCAAGGAAAGGAACAGCAAGGTAAATACAATTCCAATGAAAAAATCAGTCAATTTTAATCTTTTCATAAAATTACCCCATTGTAATTTATTTTCACCATCATTGGAATTATAGTACATATTATTTAGAATTGCAACCAGTTCGAGGTTGATTTTTGGAAGAAATATATTAGCCCTATCGATAAATGGAATAAGTATTTATACTTTGAAACTGAAAACCGATTCGTGTAATATAGTAGTAGACGGAAGTTTTGCAGTAAAAACACAACCATTGGCTTGATGAAATCAGCACTGCACTTCACTGCAAAGCTTCAATTATTGATAGTAAGGATAAGAAAAGGAGATTGGGAATGAGAGCATTAATCAGCGTATCGGATAAGACAGGTATTGTAGAGTTTGCCAAGAATCTGGTTTCCCTGGGGGTGGAGATTATTTCCACCGGTGGAACCTATGGTAAACTGAAAGAGGCAGGCATTTCTGCAATTGAGATTTCAGAACTTACCGGTTTTCCAGAGTGTCTGGATGGACGGGTGAAGACACTTCATCCGGTTGTACATGCCGGTTTACTAGCTATGAGAAGCAATCCTTCCCATATGAAGCAGCTGGCAGACCTAAATATTGAACCGATCGATATGGTAGTCGTGAATCTGTATCCTTTTAAGCAGACGATTCTGAAGGAAGGGGTAACAAGAGAGGAAGCGGTTGAAAATATCGACATCGGCGGACCGACCATGCTTCGGGCTGCGGCGAAGAACTACCAGGATGTTGCTGTCGTTGTGGATCCTTTGGATTATGACAAGGTTCTGACGGAGCTGAAGGAGGCGGGACAAGTTTCCTACAAGACGAAATTCTATCTGATGCAGAAGGTGTTCGAGCATACCTCTTCCTATGATACCATGATTGCCGGCTACCTGCGGAAGGAAAGAAATGATCAGGCACTTCCGGAGACACTGACCTTGACCTATGAGAAGGTACAGGATATGCGGTATGGGGAAAATCCGCATCAGAAGGCGGCTTTCTATCGCGAGATCGGAAGAAAAAAAGGATCCCTTACCGATGCAGTGCAGTTGAATGGTAAAGAGCTTTCATTTAACAATATTAATGATACGAACGGTGCACTGGAACTGTTAAAAGAATTTACAGAGCCTACGGTTGTTGCCTGCAAGCATGGAAATCCATGTGGTGTTGGCAGCGCAGACAATCTTCTTGACGCATGGAAGAAAGCTTTTGCAGCAGACAAGGTATCCATCTACGGTGGAATTGTCGTTACAAACAGAGAAATCACTCTTGCAATGGCGGAGGAAATGAAAAAGGTATTCCTGGAAGTGGTAGTAGCGCCATCCTATGAAGCGGAAGCATTAAAGCTGCTGCAAATGAAGAAAAATGTTCGTTTGCTGGAATTGAAGGACATTGCAGTTCCTCAGGACGAGCATGCCTATGATCTTAAAAAGGTGAACGGCGGTCTGATCGTACAGACCATTGACAGTAAGCTTCTAATTGAAGAGGATCTAAAAGTGGTTACGGACCGCGTGCCCACCGATAAAGAAATGGAAGATTTAAGATTTGCATGGAGGATCGTAAAGTTTGTTAAGTCCAATGGGATTGCTCTTGCAAAGGATAAGCAGAGTGTCGGAATCGGACCGGGACAGGTAAACCGTGTCTGGGCAGCAAAGCAGGCGATCGAGCATGCGGGGGAACTGATTGGTGAAAATGCAGCCAAGGGTGCTGTTCTTGCATCGGATGCGTTTTTCCCTTTTGATGACTGTGTAGAAGCAGCGCATCAGGCAGGCATTACGGCGATCATTCAGCCGGGCGGCTCCATTCGGGACGAGGATTCCATTAAGAAATGTAACGAATACGGAATTGCCATGGTGTTTACCGGAATGCGGCATTTCAGACATTAATTATCCTTCGATTAATTAATGAAAATGAGTGTCATAAGTCACCTAAAGCTTTTGATAAGAATAGGACCTTATATATATTCATGTTCACTGTTTTGATATGACTTATGACACTCAATTCAACTATGATTTAATAGAAAGTCCTCCGGATATCATGATGATTCTGGCAGGGCTTTTTCTTATCGTATAGAAAATTGCGTCCTATACGGCAAAAAACCTCCATGCGAACTCTTTCCTATTCCATGAAAAATGCTCCGCTAAGGATGCACACTCGCACGTATTGTATTTTGCCAGCGAAACTCTTTCTTGCATTCGAATGGCAGAGCTGCTTCTGATCTTTCTTAAATTAAGAAAAGGGATAAGAAATTGCGGACAGCAATTTCTTATCCCTTTTCTACCCTTTGCTATGTTACAACCCAGCCTATTTAACTTTTAAATATATTCTATATATTAAAAATTACTTAAGTCGAAGTTATTATAGCCTTGTTACATTTGCAGCCTGGGGTCCCTTTTCTCCTTCCACAACTTCGAATTGTACCTTATCACCTTCCTCAAGAACCTTGAAACCCTCCATTTGAAGTGCGGAATAATGTACGAATACGTCATTACCCTCTTCATCGGAAATAAAACCAAACCCCTTTTTTGCATTAAACCACTTAACAGTACCCGTTTTCATAAAAAGCCTCCTAAAACAAATAAAAATATTACATTACTACCATTAGTAATGATAGACTAAATTTAACATAATTTAAAAAAAATGTCAAACTATCTTTGTAGCATAATGATACATTTTTGTTACTGTTTTAGGACAATTTAATGCGGTTTGCATATCTTTTGCGAAAAATCGACATCAACTATATTCAAAGTGGCAAACTCCGGATCTGTTTTTGAATTCATAGCTCCGAAGCTCATTTTCTATGGAAAATAAGTGCTTTATTTCCATTGTAATAAATGACAAAACCTTAAATTTGTGTTATCATGAATAAGCATTCACGTTGTAATATCATACTTAAGATAGGAATATTTCGTATAATAAGTGCATGGAATAAAAAGCACTTATTTGAACGATAAATAGATGGAGGTAAATGTTATGAAAATTCGAATTCCTTCCTCATATGAATTGATTTTTGAGGAAAAACTTGAAGACTTAAATAGTCTTGGTATGGTTCTGCTTCATAAAAGAACAGGAGCCAGAATCGCCTTGGTTTCCAATGATGATGATAATAAAGTGTTTTACATCGGTTTTCGGACACCCCCTGCCAATAGTACCGGTGTGGCACATATTATTGAACATTCGGTGCTTTGCGGATCAAAGAATTTTCCGGCGAAGGATCCGTTTATTGAGCTGGCCAAGGGTTCTCTAAATACCTTTTTAAATGCAATGACTTATCCGGATAAAACCCTTTATCCGATTGCGAGTACGAATGACCAGGATTTTAAGAACCTGATGCATGTCTATATGGATGCGGTGTTTTACCCGAATATTTATCAAAGGAAGGAAATCTTTGAGCAGGAGGGATGGCACTATGCGATCGAAGAGGAGAACGGCGAGCTGGCGTATAACGGTGTCGTATATAATGAGATGAAAGGTGCCTTCTCTTCCCCGGAATCACAGCTGAACCGTCTGAATCAGAATTCCCTGTTCCCGGATACCCCGTATGGAGTGGAATCCGGCGGTGACCCGGATTTTATACCCGGCCTTTCCTATGAGGAATTTCTCGAGTTTCATAAAACGTATTACCATCCTTCCAACAGCTATATCTATCTCTATGGTGCGATGGACTTTACCGAACGATTGGAATGGCTGGATGAAGAATATTTAAGTAAATATGATTATCTGGAAGTCGATTCTGAAATCGGAACGCAGGAGGGCTTTCATGCGGTCAGGGAGATTACTGATTTCTACTCCCTAGGCAAGGAAGAAAATCCACAGGACAATACGTATTTGAGTAAGAACTATGCCATCGGGAATTCCCTGGATAAGAAACTCGGCCTGTCCTTCCAGATTTTAAGCTATGTCCTTCTGGACGCTCCCGGAGCGCCAGTGAAGCAGGCACTTTTGGATGCCGGTATCGGGAAAGATATCCTAGGCTATTATGAGGACGAGTTGATCCAACCAATCTTTACGATCACAGCCAAGAACTCGGAGAAGAGTAAGAAGGAACAGTTTGTTAAGGTTATTAATGATACCCTAACAAAGCTGGCTACCGAGGGACTGGATGAGAAATCACTGCAGGCGGCAATTAATTTTTACGAATTTCGGTATCGCGAAGCGGATTACGGAAGATTTCCGAAGGGACTTATGTATGGGCTTCGGGTCATGAGCAGCTGGTTACATGATAATGAGCAGCCGTTCCTTCATCTGAAGGACAATGCGGGTTATGCATACCTAAAGGAGCAGATCGGAACCGGGTATTATGAGACGATGATTCAGAAATATTTACTGGATAATACCCATTCCTCACTGGTAATGCTGATGCCGAAGGCAGGATTAAATGCAGAGAAAGAAGAAAAGCTGAAAGAAAAATTAAATGCTTATAAGATGAGCCTCTCCAAGGAAGAAATCCGTAAGATGGTGGAGGAAACGAAACATTTAAAGATATATCAGGAGACTCCGTCCACGAAAGAGGAACTGGAAAAGATCCCGATGATCACAAGGGAGGATATCCGTAAGAAGACGCAGCCACTCTATAATAAGGAGCTTATGGTTGACGATGTGAAGGTGCTGCATCATCCGGTATATACGAACGGAATTGCGTATTTACGCATCTTCTTTGATCTGCGGGACATTCCGCAGGAGCTGCTTCCTTATACCTCTTTGCTTAGCATGGTGCTCGGCTACATGGATACGCAGAATTACACTTACCTCGCGCTATCCAATGAAATCAATATTCAGACCGGCGGCATCCTGACCAATGTGAAGAGCTTCTCAAGAAAGGGCAGTACAGATAAGTATTATCCGGTATTTGAGCTTAGTACCAAGGTGCTCTACGAAAAACT
The DNA here is from genome assembly GCA_015057615.1 of Lachnospiraceae bacterium. Classification (GTDB taxonomy): domain Bacteria; phylum Bacillota; class Clostridia; order Lachnospirales; family Lachnospiraceae; genus Mobilitalea. The sequence goes on from SVEA01000112.1 coordinate 11,263, forward strand.
ACCGGAAGCGCTCCAATTAATGGAAGAGATGCTGTTCCGGACGGTTTTAGACAATACGAAGCGTTTGAAGGAAATCATTGATGAAATGAAATCAAAGATGCAGATGTACTTTAATTCCAGCGGGCATTCGGTTGCGGTAGATCGCGCAATGTCCTACTATTCGGTGCATGGAATGTTTAAAGACATTACTGCAGGAATTTCCTTCTATCAATTCCTCGAAGATTTGTCTGCCAATTTCGAAGGAAGGGCAGAAAAGGCGATTGATAATTTGAAGCAGCTGTTAAAGATGATCTTTACAAGGAATAAGATGCTGGTAAGTATTACCGCAGATGAGGAAGGCTGCAGACGCTTCCAAAAGGAATTCTCCTCCTTCTTGACCGATTTCCAGGAAAAACCGGACAGTAAGCTTTTTGATTCTTATGAGAAGGTAGAGCTGATTCCGATTTGTAAAAACGAAGGATTTAAAGCCGCTATGCAGGTGCAATATGTTGCAAGAACCGGTAACTATATGAAGGCGGGTTTTGATTACACCGGTGCGCTTCAGGTACTAAAAACCATATTAAGCTATGACTATCTATGGAATAATATCCGGGTGAAGGGCGGCGCTTACGGCTGTATGTGTGGATTCTCAGGCGTTGACGGAGATGCTTTTTTCACCTCCTATCGCGATCCGAACCTGTCAGAAACCAATCAGATTTATGAAAAAGCAGTGGATTATATCAAAAACTTTACAGCCGATGAGAGAGATATGACGAAATATATCATCGGAACCTTCAGCTCTCTGGATACACCGCTGACTCCACAGGGGAAGGGAAGACGTTCCTTAGGAATGTATCTTGCCGGCATCACGGAGGAGGATCTGCAAAGGGAAAGAGATGAGATTCTGCAGGTGACAAAAGAGGATATCCGGGCGCTTTACCGACTGGTGGATGCAGTTCTAAAAGCAGGCAATATCTGCGTGATCGGGAACGAAACCAAGGTGGATGAAAATAAAGATTTATTTAAAACAGTGAAAAACCTGGTCAAATAAGAAAGACAGAAAGAAAGGTAAAACCTTCTAAGGGGCTAGTGTGAAAATAAAATTTTCACACGCAAATTTGAGCCTGCCGCACAAAGTTTGCAGTTTATCAAGAAAGGGCATGGTAATTAAAATGCACCTTAGAAGGTTTGGTATAATTATATGAAGCAAAAAAAATATAAATCAGGATTTGTCACATTGGTCGGACGTTCGAATGTTGGGAAATCCACGCTAATGAACCAGCTGATCGGACAGAAAATCGCAATCACATCGAACAAGCCGCAGACAACCAGAAACCGGATTCAAACGGTGTATACTGACGAGCGCGGACAGATTATTTTCATAGATACCCCCGGTATTCATAAGGCAAAGAATAAGCTGGGTGAGTATATGGTCAATGTGGCGGAGCGTACTCTAAATGAAGTGGATCTGGTGCTTTGGCTCGTGGAGCCTTCGACCTATATCGGAGCAGGCGAGCAGTATATCGTCGAAAAGTTAAATCGGTGTAAGACGCCGGTCATTCTGGTAATTAATAAAATAGATACGGTGAAAAAGGAGGAAATCCTGACCTTTATCGCTGCCTACAAAGATCTCTGTAATTTTGCAGAAATCATACCGGTTTCCGCGCTAAAGGGTGAGAATACCAACGATCTTATCGATGCGATCTATCGCTACATGCCGGAAGGACCGATGTATTATGACGAAGATACCATAACCGACCAGCCGGAGAGGCAGATTGCGGCAGAATTAATCCGGGAAAAGGCGCTTCGGCTTTTAAATGACGAGATTCCTCACGGAATTGCTGTCGTCATCGACCAGATGAAGGAACGCCAAAATGGCGGTAGAAATGGATCTGCAGCTTCATCGGGTGGAATCATTGATATCAATGCTACAATTATCTGTGAGAGAGATTCCCATAAAGGAATTATCATCGGTAAGGGCGGAAGTATGTTAAAGCAGATCGGATCAAAGGCGAGAATTGAGATCGAGAATCTCCTGGACTGCAAGGTCAATCTTCAATTGTGGGTAAAGGTGAAGAAGGACTGGAGAGACAGCGACTTTCTTATAAAAAACTACGGATTCGATTCCAGAGATTTTGATTTATAGTAAAAAAGTGTCAATGGGATAATCTAACTCGTTTAGAAAGAAAAGAAATGGGAAACCTAATGATATAGCAGAAAAAAATAACTGCAAAGGAACATAACAAAATATCATGGTTAGGGGGCTCATTTATGAAGAATTATGATTATTGGGAAAAATTCGTTTGTACAGGTAAAATTGACGATTACTTAAACTATATTGCATGCACACGAGAAGAGGAGTTGGAGGAATTCGGTCAAATGGTGCCAAACAGTAAAGAGGGTGGTTTTTGTGCCGGCATCAACTACTGTGACGGGAATGGTTCTGTCGGCCACACCGGTTGGTGATTTTGACAAACGGTTGGTGATTTTAACAAGAGAAAAAGGAAAAATTTCAGCATTTGCCAAAGGCGCCAGGAGACCCAACAGCGCCTTATTGGCATGCAGTGAACCATTTTCCTTCGGTGAATTCAGTTTATATATCGGGCGGTCGTCCTATAGTGTTCAAACAGCGGAAATTTCGAATTATTTTCCGGAGCTTCGGACGGATTTTGAAGGACTCTGCTACGGATTATACTTCTGCGAATTTGCGGATTATATAGCGAAAGAGAATAATGATGAAAAGGGGGTTTTAAAGCTCCTATATCAGACCCTGAGGGCATTAACCAAGAAAACGATTGAATTCCCCTTGATCCGGGCAGTTTTTGAGCTGAAGATGTTTGCTCTGAATGGGGAGGCCCCACAGGTTTTTTATTGTGTAAAGTGCGAGGGCCCAAATCGGCAGGAGAATGGGACGGCGACATCGAAGCATTACCGCTTTTCCCCGGAAAGCGGCGGAATTCTATGCGAGAGCTGTAAAATATATGATAAAAATGCAATCCCTATCGATACATCAACTTTATATACGATGCAATACATAATATCAAAAGATATTGAAAAACTATATACGTTCCGAGTAAGTGTCAAAGTATTAAAGGAATTAACCAGATGCATCAAGAATTATATGAAATGCTATATGGATCATGAATTCAAATCATTGGAAATGATTCATTCATTTACTTAAGGAAGTTTTGATATTTGAGTTGAAATAATCCTGTTTTAAGGTTAAAATGGTATGAACCTAATACTTAGGGAGGGAATTTATGAAAAAGCTGATTTTTAGTGGAATTCTTCTGCTGTGTTTAACCGGCATCACCGGGTGTACGAAAGATAAACTCATTCTTAACACAAAGGATATCGAGGCGGATACCCTGCTTGCCAAGAGTAATGGAGCAATCCAGGCAGCAACGGTTGAAGAGTTTAATAAAGATTATTATAACTTGAATGAGCTGGAAGAGTTTGTAATGAAGGAAATTAATTCTTATAACCAAGCCTCCGGCGGTGAAAATGTAGTACTGGATGAGTTGGAACGTAAGGATGGCAATGCAGTTATGATACTATCCTATACCGGAATGAAGCACTATGCCGAGTTTAATAAAGTATGGGCGGCTTATTTTAATGGAGGAAACAAAGAGGTTCCCATGGAATTACCGGACCATTTGGTAAATGTGAAGAACGGCTCTGCTGTGAATACAGCCGATGTGATTCAGAATGAAAAGCTTAAGATTTTAATTGTCAATGAGCCTTTCGATGTGGTGGTCGACGGTTCCATCTTGTATCATTCCGACAATGCGGTCATAATAGATAAGAATAAGCTGCAGGGTTCTGCGGAAGGTTTCACCGTAATTGTCTATAAGCCTTAAAGGAATGAAAAACGATAAAAGATGATATGAGAGTTATAAGTCACTTTATGATTTTGATATGAATAGGATCTTATATATATTCATTTGGCTGCCTTACCTAACTATATATATACGATCCTATTCATGTCGATGATTTTGATATGACTTATGATACTCATATTAAATAATATAGTTTCAATAACACGAACACGATGGATAATAAAATAACTAGGATGTGAGGATAAGACATGGAAAAAACAATGGAAAAAATAGTAGCATTGGCGAAAGCGAGAGGTTTTGTATATCCCGGTTCGGAAATCTATGGCGGATTGGCGAACACATGGGATTACGGTAACCTTGGCGTGGAGTTAAAAAACAATGTGAAGAAAGCTTGGTGGCAGAAATTTATTCAGGAAAGCCCTTATAATGTCGGTGTTGACTGCGCTATCCTGATGAATACACAGACCTGGGTCGCTTCCGGACATCTGGGCGGCTTTTCCGATCCGCTGATGGACTGCAGGGAATGTCATGAACGTTTCCGTGCGGACAAGCTGATCGAAGACTATAACATGGAACATAACATCAGTATAGAAGGCTCTGTCGATGCCTGGTCCCAGGAAGATATGAAGAAATATATCGATGAGCATAAGATTCCCTGCCCGACCTGCGGCAAGCATAATTATACGGATATCCGTCAGTTCAATCTGATGTTTAAAACCTTCCAGGGTGTGACAGAGGACGCTAAGAATGTGGTTTATTTAAGACCAGAAACAGCACAGGGTATCTTTGTAAACTTTAAGAATGTTCAGAGAACTTCAAGAAAGAAGCTTCCGTTTGGTATCGGACAGATCGGTAAATCCTTCCGTAATGAGATTACACCCGGTAACTTTACCTTCCGTACCAGAGAATTTGAGCAGATGGAATTAGAATTCTTCTGTGAGCCGGATACGGATTTGGAATGGTTTGTTTATTGGAAACAATTCTGTATCGACTGGCTGAAGGCACTTGGCTTAAAAGAAGAAGATCTCCGCGTTCGAGATCATGAGAAGGAAGAGCTTTCCTTCTATAGTAAAGCAACTTCGGATATCGAGTTCTTATTCCCGTTCGGTTGGGGTGAGCTTTGGGGCATTGCGGATCGTACCGATTATGACTTGAAGCAGCATCAGAGTGTATCCAAAGAAGATATGAGTTATTTTGACGATGAGAAAAAGGTCAAATACATTCCTTATGTTGTGGAACCATCCCTAGGTGCGGACCGTGTTACGCTTGCATTTTTATGCTCCGCTTATGATGAGGAAGAAATTGCTGAGGGGGATGTACGTACCGTACTTCATTTCCATCCTGCGATTGCACCGGTAAAAATCGGTGTGCTTCCGTTATCCAAGAAGCTGACGGAGTCTGCTGAAAAAATTTATCTGGAATTAAGCAAACACTATAATTGTGAATACGATGACAGAGGAAATATTGGGAAACGTTACCGCAGACAGGATGAGATCGGTACCCCATACTGCATCACCTACGATTTTGAATCGGAAAATGATGGTTGTGTAACGGTACGTGACCGGGATACCATGGAGCAGGAAAGAATAAAAATCGACAACTTAGTGACATATTTTGAGAATAAATTTAAATTTTAAAAGAAAGGTCTTTTCTTATTCATAGGAACTGTGCTATAATGCATCTTGATGACTTAAAGAGCCATCCCAGCTAGTATAATCTGGTATAGCATCAGCTATTGAGTGATAAAAGTATTACGCGAACAAAATGAAATCCTGATTTCAGATTACGGGGAAAGCTTTTCCCGGGGATCTCGTCTTGCTCGCGCAGTACTTTTGACGCTCATTAGATGATGCTGCCATGTTTTGGATGGCATAAAATTATTTTATAGGAGGGCACTAACAAATGGCAAAATGGGTATATTTGTTTAAAGAAGGAAGTGCAGATATGCGTAACCTTCTAGGTGGAAAAGGAGCTAACTTAGCAGAAATGACTAACTTAGGTCTTCCGATTCCTCAGGGCTTTACAGTTACAACAGAAGCCTGTACAGATTACTACAATAATGACAAACAAATCAGCGATGCGATAAAATCTCAGATTTTTGATGCGCTTAAAATGCTTGAGGAGCAACAGGGAAAGAAATTCGGTGATAATACGAATCCTTTACTTGTTTCTGTAAGATCTGGTGCAAGAGCTTCCATGCCTGGTATGATGGATACAATCCTTAACTTAGGATTAAATGATGTAGCAGTGGAAGGCTTTGCTAAGAAGACAGGAAATCCTAGATTTGCATACGATTCCTATCGTAGATTTATTCAGATGTTTTCCGACGTTGTTATGGAAATTCCAAAATCCAAATTTGAGAGAGTATTGGACGAAATCAAGGAAAAGAAGGGTGTTCACTATGACACCGAACTGGATGCAAACGATTTAAAAGATGTTATTGCTCAGTTCAAGGCATTATATAAAGAAGAGCAGGGTGTTGATTTCCCGCAGGAGCCTTCCGATCAGCTGATTGAAGCTGTAAAGGCAGTATTCCGTTCCTGGGATAACCCTCGTGCTATTTATTATAGAAGAATGAATGATATCCCGAGTGATTGGGGTACTGCAGTTAACGTTCAGGCCATGGTATTCGGTAACATGGGTGAGACCTCCGGTACTGGTGTTGCATTTACACGTAATCCATCCACTGGTGCAAAGGGCATCTATGGTGAGTACCTGATCAATGCACAGGGCGAAGACGTTGTTGCCGGTATTAGAACTCCACTTCCTATTACAAAGCTGGAAGAGGATATGCCGGAAGTATTCAAAGAGTTTATGAGAATCGCAACTTTACTGGAAGACCATTATAGAGATATGCAGGATATGGAGTTCACCATTGAAGATAAACATCTTTACTTCCTGCAGACACGTAACGGTAAGAGAACAGCAGCAGCTGCTCTTCAAATCGCTTGTGATTTAGTAGACGAAGGAAAGATCACGAAGGAAGATGCAATCAAGAGAATTGAAGCAAAATCCTTAGATCAGTTACTGCACCCTGCTTTTGATGAAAAAGCATTAAAGGCTGCAAAACCGATCGGAAGCGCACTTCCTGCATCTCCTGGTGCAGCAGCTGGTAGAGTATACTTTACAGCAGAAGACGCTAAGAACCATCATGAAGCAGGCGAAAGAGTTATCCTTGTTCGTCTTGAGACTTCTCCGGAAGATATCGAAGGTATGCATGCATCTAGAGGTATCTTAACCGTTCGCGGTGGTATGACCTCCCATGCAGCAGTTGTTGCACGTGGTATGGGTACCTGCTGTGTATCCGGCTGCGGTGATATCAAAATCAATGAGAAAGAGAAATTCTTCACCTTAGGCGGAGAAACCATCAAAGAAGGCGATTATATCTCCCTTGACGGTTCCACAGGTAATATCTATGCAGGAGATATCGCTACGGTTGAAGCTTCCATCAGCGGTAACTTCGAGCGTATTATGAAATGGGCTGATGAAATCAGAACATTAAGCGTAAGAACCAATGCAGATTCCCCGGCAGATGCTGCGAATGCAATCAAATTCGGTGCAGAAGGTATCGGTCTTTGCCGTACAGAGCATATGTTCTTTAACGAGGATAGAATTCCTAAGATCAGAAAGATGATCCTTTCTAAGACAGTAGAAGCAAGAGAAGAAGCTCTGAATGCGCTTATTCCTTTCCAGAAGGGTGACTTTAAAGCTCTTTACGAAGCAATGGAAGGCAGACCGGTAACCATCCGTTTCTTAGATCCGCCGTTACATGAGTTTGTTCCTACCGAAGAAAAGGATATCAAGGCTTTAGCAGACGATATGGGAATAACCGTAGAAGAAGTAAAAGCAACCTGCAATTCCTTACATGAGTTCAACCCGATGATGGGTCACAGAGGATGCCGTCTTGCGGTTACTTATCCTGAAATTGCGAGAATGCAGACCAGAGCCGTTATGGAAGCAGCAATTGAAGTAAAGAACGAGAAGGGTTACGATGTCGTTCCAGAAATCATGATTCCGTTAGTAGGCGAGAAGAGAGAGTTAAAATTCGTTAAAGATGTTGTTGTTGAGACAGCAGAGGCTGTTAAGAAGGAGAAAGGTTCCGATATTCAGTACCACATCGGTACAATGATCGAGATTCCTCGTGCTGCATTACTTGCAGACGAAATCGCAGAAGAAGCTGAATTCTTCTCCTTCGGTACTAACGACTTAACACAGATGACCTTTGGTTTCTCTCGTGATGATGCTGGTAAGTTCTTAGATTCTTACTATGCAAATAAGATCTACGAGTCCGATCCATTCGCAAGACTTGACCAGGATGGTGTTGGTCAGTTAGTGAAGATGGCAGCTGAAAAAGGCCGTGCAGCTAGACCGAACATTAAGCTTGGTATCTGCGGTGAGCACGGTGGAGATCCTTCCACAATCGAGTTCTGCCACAAGGTAGGATTAAACTATGTATCCTGTTCACCTTTCCGTGTGCCGATCGCAAGACTTGCAGCAGCACAGGCAGTTCTCAATAATAAATAATGTTGAGATTTCAACGTTTTTCGATGGTTTGACTTAGGTTAGACTGTATTAAATAATAGTGAAGCAATTATAGGGCACCCTATCATGTAATGTGGTAGGGTGCTTTTGTTGTACTATGAATTATTATAAAAGTATATTAAAATGTTAGTAAATATCAATTTAAAGACATCCTTTCAACTAAGTAAAAACATGATCTGAATTTTTTTATGAAATAGAAGCATATTCACCTAATCAGTGAGTGATATCACGTTATAAGTTATTTTATTGTTTGTATCGTAATGGTATCATTAAGGTAGGAGGTAAGTTTAAATGGCAAAAGTTAATCTTAAAATAGCAGAATTAAGAAAACAAAAACAAATTGGACAACAGGAACTGGCAGAGGTATTAGGCGTAACATATCAATCAGTAAGCAAATGGGAAACAGGGATTACTATGCCTGATATAACGTTATTACCTGCTATAGCTGAGTACTTTAATGTATCAGTAGATGAATTACTGGGATTAAAGCCTTTACGTAAACAACAATATATACAGCGCAATACAGATGACAGGGCTAATTGGAAAGAGAATACGGATAAACTATATCAAAATAGAAAGAACTTTTGGAATGATGATTATTTAAAGTTCCTTGTAGAAAATGTATGGCGAATTACATCTCCGATTAGCGTGATTGACTTCTGGTGTGGTGATGGATACTTAGGAAGAAATTTACTTGAAATATTGCCGAAAGGAAGTTCCTATACTGGAATAGATAATGCCTACTTTATTCAAAAGGCAAAAGAAACTTTCAAAGGTTCTAACATTTCTTCAGATTTCATTGAGTCAGGTATTTACAATTTTAATACGAATAAAGAGTATGATTTTGCAATTTGTCAAGCTTGCTTACGACATTTGAATAGGCCAATGGAAGCACTGGCTAATATGGTAGAAGTTGTAAGAATAGGAGGAATGATTGTCTGTGTAGAAGTAAATAGAGAATTTGAGAACGATGGTACATACATTGACGGGATTAACTATGACGATTTGTGTACAAATTTTGATTATCATCCACTATGGAGAACTGAATTAGAGAATGAGGGAAGGGATTATGCAATTGGAATGCGACTTCCGTTTTATATGTATCAATTGGGTTTACATGACATAAATGTAAGAATGAATGATAAAGTCATGTTTACATCTCCGCAAAGAGTGGATTATGAAAAAGAATTACAAGAATTTATACAACTAAACGGTTATGATAAAGTCAGTGGTATAGTAGAGAATGAAAAATTAATAGAGTTTTTTATGAACAGAGGGATTAACAGAGCGGATGCAGAGAAATTTGTCATGATGCAAGCTAAAATAGCACATCATTTAACCCAAACAGATACAAAGAAATCCTTCCTAAAAGTTCAGGGGCTTATGATTACTTATGGAATTAAATGAATCTGTGAAAAAAATTTAATATAATTATTATTTACAAGGGAGGTTTTTACCATTACCAATTTAGAACCATATAAAGGGATAGCCGGTATTTATGAAGAAATACGTCCTTCCTATCCCGAAGAATTAATTCATGATATTATCGCTACTACAAATATAAAATCAGATGACAGAATACTTGAAATTGGCGCGGGGACAGGAAAAGCCACGATACAATTTGCAAACAAGGGATATCAGATTCGAGCAATAGAAATAGGCGAAGACATGGCAGAAATCTTAAGAGATAAGTGCGCTGATTATTCTAATGTTACAATTGATGTTGCATCCTTTGAAGAGTGGAAATGTAATGAAGACCTAAAATTTGACTTGATTTATTCTGCTCAAGCATTTCATTGGATAGACAAGAATATAAAATATAAGAAATGTTATGAGCTTCTAATAGATAAAGGGTATTTAGTATTATTCTGGTATGAGCCAACTGGTCACAAATCCCCTATAAAAATCGATATTGATGACCAAGTAAACAGGGTTGTAAAAAAATACACTAGGAACCACATTATAAACAATGAAAAATCTAAAAGATTGGAACATACCGGAGTATCAAATAATGATGAAAGAAAAACTGAGTTAGAAGAGTCTGGTTTATTCCATATCATTCGTGAAATAGATTATACTCATAAAATAAAAAATATCTCAAGCCAATACTTAAAAGCTATGAAATCAGTCCCAGCATTTGCATCTATTCTTGATGGATTAGAGGCTAATATCATTAAAAAAATGGATAAAGAAATTGAAGATATTATTAATAGCTATGGTGGACATGTTGATGAAGAATTCCATTATTCATTATACTTGGCGCAGAAAAATTAACTTGTAAGAAGAGTAAATTAGACTTTTACTGTAAAAATATATAAGAGCTTTATTGCCTGTAATAACAAGAAAATTAGATTATTTCAGTAACATTAGATAGCTATGTTTTCATTGAGGTCTGCACAGGCAGCATTGAATCAAAAGTAGGCGAATTCAAACTCTTCGAGCATACGATAGACTTTGATGAAGCAAAAGAATATAGAAAAAACTATGGAGCATATCTGAGACGGAATTAGTGGTTAGATGTTACTGTTAAGGTTTGGATATAGAACCGTAGCGAATAAAGATTATTAGAGGCATCACCATTTTGGAAATATGAATGGTGGTGCCTTTTATAAAGGCTCTATGTCAATGGTTGGGGTGGGATTCTCGGAATCCCGCTCCATTACTGTGTTTAGAGCTGTTTTAATGTTTAGGTCTATAATTCATATTTCAGGGCATGCCTAATAAGCCTCTTGCCTTGTCATCCATTTTTTATTAGATAGAGCAGTGTAT
>SVEA01000113.1 GCA_015057615.1 Lachnospiraceae bacterium
TAAATCCTGTTCATATTTGATCTGCTCCAGCGTTTCATATTTTGTAAAATAGGGTACATACAGATAGCTTTTATTCGCTGCTCCATACTCTACCTTGATTTTACCCTTATAAAACTGATACGCTGCGTTCCTATCATCCTTCGATTCTGTTTTCGTATTATCCAAATCCTCCATTTGATTTAAAAGCATACTCACCTGATTCACCGGAGGAAATTCACCAAGCGGTATTTTCTTCTGCAAAGCACGATACTTATTCTTTATATCTGCATTACTTTTGTCCCAGCTGTCACCAGTATATATACTGCCCACAAACCCTTTCAGATAAATTCCTTCATAGGCAGAGGGAAGCGGTGCCGTTATGCGAAGATGCTCTGTATCCGTATAGCTTACCTGATCCACTCTGCCTAAACGTCCGCCACTTAAGCCTCCCGGTGCAGTTTTTTTGTTCATAAAATTCAGATTGCCGAACGAACCTGTAACATCGCTCATGGAAAAATCCAAAAGGAATGCCTGTATTTTTGCCTTTGCCGTTTTCACTTCTCCGATCGCATCGTATTGTTCCGGCGTTACAAATTGCTTCATGACAAAGAACAGCAGCAGACTGATCCCGCAAAGTGCGATTGCCACTTTCATGCCGACCCTGTCATTAAAATCCCTTCTGCCTTCCCTCCTATGATCCACTCCATGAAATTTTGCCAGAAATATAAGCTCTAGTAATGTTAGAAGCAGATAAAGCTCCGCGGGTACTATTCCGATTGCAAAGCTTGCAATTATCGGAAGGATAAGAACAACAAATGCGATATTGCAGAATTTTCTCTGCACAAATGCAGCGGAATTTAAAGCCGCAACAGGAATCATCAGTAATATTAGGAATAAAGTAATATCCGCCTCTGCCGTAGAGCGGTCCGCAAGAAAGAAAGGAATCTGCGTCTCATAATACGCATTTATTTGCTGTATTACCAGATTTTCAAGAATATAAAATGCATTCTGCAATCTTGGAAATCGGCTGAAAGCATATAACGCATAGAAAAGAATTGAAAAAAAAGCTTTCACCAATCCATAGGAAGGGAACAGGAAGAAGAAGTAAAACAGTACGCTAAAGAGAAGCAAAGTAATATTTATTCTAAGATAAGAAGCCGGAATCATAAAGCTTTCCATAAGAATCACAACAAAGCACCAGCATCCAAAGATAACCGCAAGCAGTTGAACCACCCTAAGGTAAACCGGAATGCCGGATGCATTGTCTTCCTCACTATATACTTTCGTATGAATTACGATTCCATCCTGTTTTTTTCGATTCATTTCTCTCCTCTTTCCAGCGCATCATTGATATGAGTGTTAAAAGCCTTCTTAGCTAATAGGCTTCATCAATTTTTATAAATCAAGGTTAAACTATAAGTAATAGGAAACAATTTTTTATGCGCAGAGTACCCTAACCTAATCTTAAATTTTGTATATCCGATTGTAAATTGTTAATATTAACCAGGGATAATTCCATCCCTAATTCAGCAATTCCTTTTTCATACACTTGGGCCTTCAAATATTCCAATGCATCCGTATCCTCTTCGATCTCCAATACCTGAATAACATTCTTTTTATTTGCTATCAGCATGGCAAGCGTATCTATCTTTGCTGTAGATATTTCTCCCGTAATATAGAAAATATCCGTATATTGCTCCATAGGGTAGCATGCAAGATATGTCGATAATGTGTTTGGATTACCGGTACTTTCCGACAGCTCCAATAGTCCGTCAACCACTTCGAACAGGTCCTTCTCCGTTATAATCCGGTTTCTTCTGCAAATTCCCTGGTTCGAATCATACCACGAAAAGTAATGATACTGCTTTTGAGCCAGGAAAGAATAGGATAGGGATAACGAACACTCTAGTAAGGCATCCGTTACCGGAAGCCGTTCCTTTCCCGTAGGAATATCAAAATCCAGATAGATCAATACCGCACAATTGAGAGGATTGCTGAACTCCTTGATCATTAATTGATTTTGCTTGCTGCTCAGTTTCCAATGAATTCTCTGAATTCGGTCTCCCTCCCGGTATTCACGTATTGAAAAGACCTCCGACGGGTCATCCCCGCTCTTTATCTGGGAATAGTATTCGCTTTCCACAAGCTGCCTGCCTTGATTGGATACAAAATCCTCTTCCAGCTCAATCAAGCTTGGCAAAACAGCCACTTTAATCGTATCTTTCCTTTTCTTTTTTAAGGAAAATAGTTTTAGATAATCATAGCAGCGAATCCCTCTCAGGGATATTTCTATATTTCCGGAATATTCGGATAAAAGATTGCAAGAGACCTTAAGATTACTCCGTCCATCCATCGTAGCAATGAACTCTTTTTTATACCGCTTCGAAGAATAACTATTTTTATAGGTTAAATAAATTTTAAGACCATAAATCGGGAATATCGTGGGATTATACAGCTGCACCACAACGGGCACGGTTTCCCCTTTCGTAACCACATGTACAACCGATGCCAATTCTGCCCTTACCCTCTTATAGCAGTAGCATAACAGAGCAAAGAGAACGAATGGCAGGGCAAGAACCGTTATAAAGATAATTCCCATAACATATTCGTTATATAGGATTGATAACAGTCCAACGAAAACCACGAGCAAAAGATACTTGATTTTGCTAGAAAACATAGTACTACCAAGCCTTTCTATGGGATACTTGTTATTTCGAAAGTATTCTCGGCGGTCTTACTATGCGAAGAATATCATCCAAAAGGTTGTCCACAGTTACATTATTTACTCTGGCTTTTGGTTTGAGGACAATTCTATGGGCAGCAACATTTTTAAACATATAGGAAACATCCGATGGAATGACATAGTCCCGCTTCCCTAAAAATGCTGTCGCTTTTACCATATTCATGAGCGCCAAGGAACCTCTCGGACTGACCCCCAGTTCAATAAGGGGATTTATTCTTGTTTGTTCTGCCAAAAGTGTAATATATTCATAAATCGAATCATGAACAAACACATTCTCCACCATATTCTGCATCGCAATAATATCCTCTATACATGCGACAGTCACCACCTGATCCAGCGGGTTTGTATTCTGCCTTTGCTTCAATATATCGATCTCACTCTTTACGTCCGGATACCCCATCGTTAATTTGATCATAAATCGGTCGAGCTGTGATTCCGGAAGCATCTGCGTACCAACGGAACCGAGCGGATTCTGGGTGGCGATAACAACGAAGGGTTTGGGAACCTCCCTGGTTATACTGTCTACGGTTACCTTTCCCTCTTCCATAACCTCAAGTAAGGCGGATTGTGTTTTGGAGGAAGTACGGTTAATCTCATCCGCCAGAAACAAATTACACATAATTGCACCCGGCTTATACTGATAGCTTTCTCCCTCTCTGCTCAGCATGTGAAATCCCACCACATCCGTCGGAAGTACATCCGGAGTAAATTGCAGCCGATGGTAATCCAGTGCCATCGCCTTTGAGAATGCCAACGCCAGGGTAGTCTTTCCAACACCCGGATTGTCCTCCAGAAGAATATGTCCTTTCGCTAGAATGGCGGTCAGAACTTTACTGATAATGATCCCTTTTCCCATTACTACCTTATTCACTTCATCCATGATTTGCATGGCTTTATTATAATATTTTTCCATCCTATACTCCATAATGCCGCTTAGCGGTATTTAAAAACCCGGAAGAATAGCTTTTCTTCTGATTCAAGTAAGCTTGATCATCTTCGCTCCGGGACTCTTTCATGTGTTACGCAGATTAGGAGCGTAAAAGCAGAGCTTTCACGCTCACGTTGCACTTATCTAGCCTCGTAGGAGCGCTGATTCAAGCAAGCTTGATCACCGCTCCTACGAGGCTAGACTAATCTGCTTATCGTGAACATTATAGCATATTTTTACAGTTTGGCAATATTTTCGATTAAAATTTAAGGATGGAAATGAAAGCTAACAATTCCTCAAAATTCCGGGTCGAATTTAAGGATATTTTGTGAAGTAATACTTTTTAGTTGACTTATAGCCAGAAAAGTTTAAAATTGATTATGAGAGATATTTTAATGGAGGTAGTAGAGTGAATAACGCAAAGAAAACAATTAGATATCCGAAGCAGGATAAGAAAGAAAAGAAAGAAATCAATTCAAAGATATGGATTATTTCATCCATCGTATTGGTTGTTGCTCTGGTTGGTTCCCTTTTATTTGACCAGCTATATAAAAGAGTCATCCTCACCATTGACGATGACAAGTATTATATGGAGGATCTGGCTTACTATTTCTACGGCGTAGAATCTGCATATGATTACTATAACCAGATGCTTGGCGGACAATACTGGGACATGGTAGTTGACCAGAGTACCGGCAGTACAACCCGTGATATGGCTATGAAGGAGGCACTTGAGTCCTCTCTGTTTACCGAGATCGTATACCGGGAAGCAGTCGCTCAGGGCTATTCCTTGACCGATGAGGAAAAGGAAACCATTAAAAAAGATGTTACTTCCCAGTTGGACGAGCAATTAACGGCCGATATTATCAAGAAGAACGGTTTCACCGAAGAATACTTAACAAATATCATGTCGAAGACGACCTTGGTAACTCGCTACCGCCAGGATATCATTGATTCCCTTGATATCGATGATGAAGGCATTAAGGCAGGAATCGATTATGATAAATATCGCCAGTATGATGTGGAATATGTCTTCCTTTCCACAGAAAAGAAAGATGATGACGACAAAACTGTCCCGATGGATGAGAACGAGAAAGCGGCTGCCCTTGATAAAATCAACGATTTCCATGAAAAGGCATTGAAAGCAGAGGATTGGTCCGAACTTATTCCGAAAGAGGAAAAAGAAGTCGTATATCGTGAGGATAGCTTCCTAGAAAGCGATACTGTCTTCTCCGAAGATCTGAAAGCGAAAATTATCAAAATGGAAAATAATACGATCAGCGGCGTTCTTGAAGATGAGAGCGGTTATTATTTTGTACGTATGATCAATAATAATTCTACCGAAAGCTATGATGATGCTGTCAAAAAAGCAATTACAGAAGCTGAAAACGAAGGTTTTGCCAAGGTATATAACGAAATTGCAGACAAGTATCAGTATAAAATTAATACCAAAGCCTTAAGAAGATATAAGATGGGAAATATTACTTTATCCTAATATTTTCCATGTTGCCTGAATAATATCTTCCTTTCTAGCAATAATAAAGATGAAGCAATTAGGTTATTGCGAAGAAAGTTTCGCAATCATCTAAGATGAAGCAGTTATTGAAAGGAGAGATTCTATGGCAAAAAATAAGAATAACAACATTAAAGGAAAAGCTTCAAGAAACTCGGCCAGTGATTCCAGCAGAAATTCATCGAAGAACTCTGTCAAGGATACGCATGCACAGGTTCCTGATAACTCCCCAAACCGCAGCGGCCCGGGAGGGGAATAACAGCAATCGATAATTAAGCAAAAGAACCTATCGACCAGACAGGATTTTCTGTCCGAACGATAGGTTCTTTTTTTATATCACCTTATGTAAATGATTTGAGAGTCAAAATCCCCTTTCTAACAAATCGTCTTCGGCAATTTGCACAAAGCAACGTAAAACTTAAGTAATAGGAAACAATATTTTACTCTAATCATGCAAATTATCTTAACACTTTCTTAACTGGGTTTCCTATGCAAATATGCTATAATCAATTCTGTAGAAATATATCGAAAAAGTAAGGAGTTTAAATTACCAAATGAAAATTTTAATCGTAGGCTGCGGCAAGGTGGGATCCACCCTTGCAGAGGAGCTTGACCGAGAAGGACATGATATCATCGTTATTGATAATAAAGCCTCCGCCATTGATTACATAACGGATACTCTGGATGTTATCGGCATTGAAGGAAACGGCGCCAGTTATCATATTCTTTTAGAGGCGGGAATTGAGACAGCAGATTTATTAATCGCGGTGACTAACTCAGACGAATTAAACCTGCTCTGCTGCTTATTTGCGAAAAAAGCAAGCAATTGCAATACAATCGCCAGAGTACGTAATCCACAATATAATGCAGAAATTAATTTTATTCGGGAAGAAATGGGTCTATCTATGACGATAAATCCAGAATTGGAAGCTGCTAACGAGATGTTTCAATTGATCCGGCTACCCTCTGCAATAAAAATCGATACCTTCGCAGATGGCAGGGTTGAATTACTAAAATTTCAAATACCAAAGAATTCTGTTCTTGACGGTATGAAGATTATGAGTATGAATCGCGAATTAAAAAGTAAAATCCTAGTATGTGCAGTGGAACGTGGAGATCAGGTATTTATCCCCTCCGGAACCTTTCTTTTAAAGGCAAGTGATAAGATTTCCTTTATTGCCGCTCCTAAGATTGCCTCAGAATTTTTCCTGCATATCGGGATTACCTCCAATCATATTAAAAATGCACTGCTGATCGGCGGTGGAACCCTTGCCGTTTATTTGACGAGCAAGCTATTGGCAAACGGCATCAAGGTAAAAATCATGGAACAGAACCTTGACCGATGCAATGAACTCAGTGAGATGTTCCCGGAAGCACTTATTATTAATGCGAATGCATCCGATAATAATATATTGGCAGAAGAGGGCGTTCAGGATATGGATGCCTTTGCTTCTTTGACGAATCTGGATGAAGAGAATATCCTCCTTTCCTTGTATGCCAATAAAGTATCGAATGCAAAGATATTCACCAAGATCACCCGCCTCGCTTATGAGGATATTATTGAAGAAATGCCTCTCGGCATTATTGTAAATCCTAAAATTATTACTGCGGATCGTATCATTCAGCATGTCCGTGCCATGAGCAACCAGAAAGGCAGTAATGTTGAGACATTATATAAAATTGTCGGTAACAAAGTAGAGGCTCTGGAATTCCGTGTAAAAAGCAATTCCGCTTGTGTCGGAGTGCCTTTAGAAAAGCTGGAGCTGAAGCCGAATTTATTGGTATCCTGTATCAACCGGCAGGGTAAGATTATCATTCCGAACGGGCAGGACACCATCCAACCGGGAGACACCGTAATTATTGTCACTACAAATACCGGACTGAACGACCTAAGTGATATCTTATTGTAAGGTTAAAAGTTACTTTACTATTTACGATAAGGAGTTAACATGAATAAATCAATCATATTTCATATCATTGGCTGGATTCTAAATTTTGAAGCCGGCTTTATGGTACTTCCATTAATTGTTTCAATTATTTACAAAGAGCAAAGCGGTCTTGCCTTTCTGATAGCAATTGGTTTATGCCTGCTTTTTGGTATTCCCCTGAGTCTAATTAAGCCAAAGAGTAATCATTTCAATGCAAAGGAAGGCTTTATTTCGGTCGCTCTGGGTTGGATTGTCCTAAGCTTATTCGGTGCTTTACCCTTTTTCATAAGCAGGGAGATTCCTTCCTATATTGACGCATTATTTGAAATTGTTTCCGGCTTTACAACGACCGGCTCCAGTATCTTGAGTGATGTGGAAGCCCTTTCTTATTGTATGCTGTTCTGGCGAAGCTTTAGTCACTGGATCGGTGGTATGGGTGTCCTAGTGTTCATCCTTTCCATACTTCCGCTCGCCGGAGGAGAAAACATTCATTTTATGCGCGCGGAAAGTCCGGGACCTTCGGTGGAGAAGCTGGTTCCAAGAATTAAGAGTTCTTCTAAAATGCTATATACCATTTATTTTGGAATGACCTTATTAATGATCGCTCTGCTTCTTCTGGGGAAAATGCCATTGTTTGATACTCTGACGCTTACCTTTGGTACGGCTGGGACCGGTGGTTTCTCTATAAGAAATTCCGGATTGGCAAATTACACCTATTATCAGCAAACCGTTATCACCATATTTATGTTTCTATTTGGTGTAAATTTTAATTTTTATTATTTAATCCTATTACGCAAATTTAAAACCGCCTTTCAATCCGAGGAGGTTCGCTGGTATTTTATTATTTTTTCCGGCGCTATTGTCCTGATTTCCTTAAATACAGGCGGATTAAGAGGTTTCTTTTCCTCCATACACCATGCTGCCTTCCAGGTTTCCTCCATTATGACCACAACTGGTTATTCCACACTGGATTATAATCAATGGCCCACCTTCTCGAAAACGATCCTGGTGCTCCTCATGTTTATCGGAGCATGTGCTGGCAGTACGGGCGGAGGAATTAAGGTGTCCCGTATCGTTATTTTATTTAAATCCATAGGAAAAGAGCTTTCCTATCTGCTCCATAAGCGCAGCATTAAGATATTAAAATTTGAAGGGAAAAAGATACAGCATGAGACCATGCGCTCCATCAATATCTACTTTGTTACGTATGCTTTTATTTATATTGCTTCCCTTCTCATTGTCAGCTTAGATAACTTTGATTTTACCTCGACCTTTACGGCAATTGCAGCTACGATCAATAACGTAGGACCCGGATTAGATGCGGTTGGACCTACGGGAAATTTCGGTTGTTTTTCTGCTCTGTCAACACTGGTTATGACATTCGATATGCTTATCGGCAGGCTGGAAATCTTCCCGATCCTGCTGCTTTTCACACCGGATACGTGGAAGAAATAATTCTTCTAATCTTACCATGGGTGTTAAAAACCGATTTACAAAATTAACTTCATCAATTTGCACAGTTTATGCATTGATGAGTAATTTGAAACATATTTTATTTGCAACACGCAGTCCCGCAAAGCATTGCAAAAAACGCAATACTTGGGTTGAAGTACGAATGGTACATAAAACCACAAAACACGTGGTCTAAATACCAGCGACTTCAAACAGTTGCGTATTAAAATACGTTTTCAAATTACTAGATTTTTCTTTTTGTGTAAATTAATGAGTACAATAAGAAAAAATACGAACACACAAAAAACAGTTAGGATAGATGAAACCTTATTATAGTTTATCTATCCTAACTGTTTTTTATAAGTCCATGGGATGATTACATTTTCTATCTGCTGTCTTTCAAACCGTACATTATAGGAAGACCACGGTCCTCGCGCAGTATCTACATTGTGTAGCAGCACCTCGGCTCTGCGATTCCTTCCTGCGAATATGGTATTAGAAACGTCCTTATTCCGGAGGAATATGGAGCAATATCATACTGCTGGTAATAGAACACTGCTCCCTCCTCGGTTAAATAGAAGTTATTCGGATTAAAATAATCGGTTACCAGATGCGTATAGTCTTCAAAATAAATATCCGCTCCGGAAGCGATCTGCTCTGCAATCTGCTGCTTTATGATATCGGTGATGTAGGTAATATCCTTCTTCGGCAGAAGGAATAAATCCTTGCCCTCCAGCTTCCTACTCTGCTGCAAATTCCATGTATCGGAGGTACGGGTTGTCATTCCATGCGCTCCTCCGGTATATTCATACTGATCAAAATATAGGCTTAGGGTGCAGTTCTGATGATAGGTGATCGTGTAATCTACATAAGCTTCATATTCACGAATCGGAAAATTATTTTTTACCGAATATTCATATTCCACCATCGCTTGCTGATACAAATTGCTCACGGTAGATTTCTCATATCGATACGCTTTTGTTCGATAGAGTAAATTCAATTTATCTGCTAAGATCGGAAAGGTATCCGATTGAAATTCCGGATATTTTATCGTATAGGACATTACCTTAGAACCTTTATAATATAAATCCTGCTGTAATACCTGCTCCTTTACTGCAAATGAATATCCCTCCATACTATATCATCACCCTTTAAAAGTTATCTCTAAGCCAATATATGCTTGGCTACTTATTCTTATGAAAATAAAGGGGAGCAGTTCCATCCTTTCTTTTGAACTGCTCCCCTTTATTCACGGCAAATGAATTGACTTGCCCGCTTATCTTATTTTCACCGATTTATCTTATAAAATAACTGGTCCCATTTCTGTTCCGTTTTACTGGTACGTCTTTTTACTCTTCCCTATACTGCTTTGCCTGCTCGAACTCCTGCTGTATCTCCTGCGATGGTTCTTTCGTTAGCAGAGATATCGCAATGATTACGATACTGGAAAACAGAAATGCCGGGAGTAATTCATAGATACCAAAGATACCACCGATCGGCTTTAGTACCAACTTCCATAAAAATACCATAACGCCTCCAGCAAGCATACCTGCGATTGCTCCTTCCTTCGTTGTCCTCTTCCAGAACAGAGAGAATAACATAATCGGTCCAAAGGTAGCGCCAA
Source organism: Lachnospiraceae bacterium (assembly GCA_015057615.1). Lineage (GTDB taxonomy): Bacteria > Bacillota > Clostridia > Lachnospirales > Lachnospiraceae > Mobilitalea. Next base: position 10,168 of record SVEA01000113.1, read on the forward strand.
AGCCTGCCCATGCAAAAGATACCACGGTAAAGATAACACTATTTTCATCCAGTGCTATTATAATTCCGATCAAGGATACCAGCATAAGTACGATACGGGAAACCCGCATCACCTGTTTATCCGTTGCATCCTTCTTAAATAAGCCCTGATAGATATTCTTTGATACCGCAGAAGAAGCAATCAACAGGTAGGAATCCGAAGAGCTGATTGTTGCCGCAAGGATACCAGCCATCGTAAGTCCGGCAAGAACCGTAGGAAGAAGATTCGTGGAGAGAGTAATAAAGATATTCTCCGCCTGGCTCTTCGTAAGAAGCGCAGTTGGATAAGCTGCCCTTCCGACTAACCCAATCGTAACCGCTGTAAAGAGGGAAATTGTACACCAGGTGACTGCGATTCTTCTCGATTTCTTAATCTCCTCTTTCTTTCTGATTGCCATAAAACGAAGCAGCACCTGTGGAACGCCAAAATATCCTAGTCCCCAGGAAAGTGTTGATACAATGGTGAGAAGGCCATAGCTTCTGGCTTCGCCAAAAAGGGGATTTCCGTTCTGGGAAAGCTGCTGAACCCCATCCTTCATGTGCGGGGCAGCTATTCCAAAGAAGCTTAAAAATCCCGATATCTGCTCCAAGTTCGAGATAACATTGCCAATCCCGCCTACATGCACTACGGCTGTTATTAAAACCATGGTCAGCGCAATGATCATGATAATTGCCTGCATAAAATCCGACGCGCTTTCTGCGAGGAAACCTCCCAGGAAGGTATATACAATGACAAAGATCGCTCCGGTGACCATCATCGTATGATAGGAAAATCCAAACAATGTACTGAATAATCTACCTACCGTCACAAAGCAGCTGGCTGCATAGATCGTAAAAAACACGAATATAAACAGAGCTGCAATCGTCATGATCACCTTATTCTTTTCCTTATAGCGATTACTAAAAAACTCCGGAATTGTGATTGAATTATTTGCAACGATTGAATATGAGTGAAGCCGCTTTGCGACAAGCAGCCAATTGATATACGTACCGGCCAGAAGACCAACCGCCGTCCAGAAAGCATCACTGATACCAAACCAGTAAGCCACGCCCGGCAGTCCCATCAAAAGCCAACCGCTCATATCCGACGCTTCCGCACTCATCGCTGCTACCCACGGCCCAAGGGATCTTCCGCCGAGAAAGAACTGATCCGTACTCTGATTCGCCTGCTTTGTAAAATATAATCCTATGCCGATTACCAAAAGCATATATATGCCCATGGTAATCAATATTTCCATATTACCCATTCACGCACCTCCGTAAAGCTTAACAACAAAAAACAGGCAAGTATGTAAGTGAGTTTATCTACAAATGAATTCACAATTTCTTACCAATGAGCAAAAGCTTATTTATCATGTACATCTGTCTTAAAATACTTGTCCCGAAACACTTACCATAATTTTTTGCTATAAATACAAATTTGTGTATAATTATACTCCATCTTCTATTGAGAAACAAGTTCAATTCCCCTATTTTTCTCACTTGTGCACTGCTTTTTTGCAATCATAACGTTTACAGAAACAGGATTTTCGCAGGTAAGCTGTAAAGCGAATGCCAACGGCGCAGGATGGTATGGCATTTTCTACCTCACTCTGATGTTTCTGTTATAAAAAAGCTCCCGCAGCAGCTTCGCCAGGGAACCTTTCTAATAATATCGTAATCACGTTGAATACTTATACTTTTTATCTTATGGGGCAGACCCCGGTAGCACATTCCTTGTCAATAATTTCTCTTTCTTCCGAATCATCAAATTCAGCCAGGAGATCCAGGTCAATCGGCTTTATGCTCTTCATGCGCTTTTCATAATCCTCTTTTGTCGTGGTCTCGAAAGGAAGCAGGGGATAGGTCTCCTCCATCAATGGCAGGAAGGTAATACCGACAATTTTATCAAAATTTTCATATACCCATTCTGCTACCGCATCCCATTCCTTATCCCTTACATGAACGGTGATGGAAGTATTATGATCCGTCCAATTTTCCATAGATAATTTATATAGCTCTAGCTGCTCAATCGCGCCCACATCATATTTTGTCTTCCCCTTCGGAGCCTTTACCGGGAATTCGATTACCTTGATCGTACAGTTCTCATCCGTCTGCCCGACTTCATTATAGATCGGGTAGCTGCCCTGCTGCTCTATCATTTTATAGAGAGGATCCGTTACCGATATGCGGATTCTTCTGATATAGTAATGAGAATGCGCATAATGAATACCCGGACTTACACAGGGAAGATTCGAGAGGCTGCCTTCCGGCTTAATCGTTGTCATTAGCTTTGGTGCCTGAATGCCAAGCTCTCTGCAATAACTCTCTCCCTCCATGTGTATAACTTCCCTCATTTCCTTTAGCAATGTGCCCAGCTCGTCATAATGCATACCGGTTTTATTTACCATATCCATCATGCCGGTTAAGGATACGCCTACGATACGATCCTCCTGCATCACCTTATTCCATGCTGGAAGCTCTACCTCTACCAAGGTCATGCGGATGGCATTACGGATCGATAATCTTAAAATGTCCGCTAACCGTTCCTTATTCAGCGTGTTTCCTTCGACAAAAGCCATCATATTATTTGTCGTCAAGTTACAGCATTGCTTCGACTGTAACAGGATCTCACCGCAGGGATTACATCCGCCAAAACTCTCTTTTCTTCGGGTTGCTTCTGCCGCATTAATAAAACCCGGCTCCCCGTTTATTTTGATCGAATTAATGATTTCTTTAATCCGTTCCAAAGAGGGACGATGTGTATACAGAACCGAATTATTACTCATTTTCCGATGCGATATCTCCGGATTCTCGATCCATTGTCCGTTAACAACCTGGTAAATATCTCTCTTCGCGTTGATTACTTCCTCATCATCCTCATCACAGATCACCATCATAGCACTGCGTCTCACCCCGCCGGATACTACATTTTCGCTGATAATCGTAGCCACATCCAAGATATCCAGGGAGTTTAGCTTCCCGTCTTCTCTGCGTAGGAATACCTTATTCATCTTTTCAAACATCCGCTGAATGGACTTATGGCCGGATGCTCTTCCGCCGAATCGTTTCAGCCGTTCTCCCTCCGGTCTGACATAGCTATAGTCGATAATTACCTTCTTAATATGCTTATATTCATCGAAGGTTACGAGCATAAAATAGGTTTGAAGAGCCTCACACCAGCCCTCCTTACTATCTCCGACCTTTAAGGTAATCACGGATGGATTCTCCGAATCAACAAGCTGCTGCGTATGCTCCATTTCTTCCTTTGGTGTAATCAGCCGCGCATATCCATCATAAACCGATTCCATTACCAGATGGCGGATCGGTGCCAGCTGATTCACGATCTTTCGGCTGATCCGAATCCCTACACCGCTGCCTACCATTAGTAAATAGAAGACATCCACAAGATCCTTAAGACTTTCTATATTCGTAAAGGCGCAATTATAATTGGAAAAAGGGTACTGCTTCACTACTTCGGTTCCACCCATATATAAGGTTCTTCCTGACGTAAATGTTCTTAGGAAGAATAGGTTATCAAAAAGTATTTCTGCTTCCTTTTTCTCCTCTTCCCAATGGATCGAAATGCCATGCTTTTTCTTAAACTCGATTCCGAGTCCAATATTGTACTCGGTAGTGCGAAGCACCGTCTCAAACCAGGTTTCTCTTCTTCCTTTATCCTCCAAGTATCTGGAATAGGTTCTAAGGTATACAAACTCTCCAATAAGACTAAGCGGCGCTTTCCTGTTTTTATATTTTTCCAAAAATTCTTTCGTTAATAATTGATTCATTCCAAATCCTCCGTATTTCACCTTGATCCGCAGCCTATCAAATCACTGCCTTGCTGTTTTAGAGTGATCCATTCGGAAGCGCTTCCTTTTTCCTGAATCTCTCAATAAATATTTCGATAGGTGTTAAAATAACACTCATTATGTACTACATGTTGTATCAAATATTATATCCAAGCACAACATATATGTCAATTCAAAATATAAGGAATTTTTTAAGCAAGGTAAATTATATAAAATATAAATCAAATACAAACCCATCTGGAATATCTTAACTGCCTGGATTATCTTAACTTCCTGGAATATCTTAACTTGCTGGATATTTTTATCAATTAGTTTATTAATCACAAACAGTTTGCTATAATAATAGTATTCCTATCGTTTCCTTACAAATTCAAAACCATTCTATCTGTTTTTTACATAAAAAAGCTCTACAAAGGTACGTATCGCAGCAAATATATGTGAATTTTCCCAAATGGCAAAGGGAATTCATACCATAGGAAAGGAGAATAACAAATGAGTACAATCGATGTAAAAAAGCTCTTATCAGAACTGACTCTGGAGGAAAAAGCAGGTTTATGCTCCGGAGCTGATTTCTGGCACACAAAGGCCGTGGAACGTCTCGGAATTCCACAGGTCATGGTTAGTGACGGACCTCATGGTCTTCGCAAGCAGGATATCAAGGAAGATCATCTCGGTCTCGGAGGAAGCGTGAAAGCCGTATGTTTTCCTGCTGCATCCGCGCTTGCCTGCTCCTTTGACAGAGATCTTCTATATCAACTTGGAACCGCCTTAGGCGATGAATGCCAAGCAGAAGAGGTATCCACGATACTGGGCCCTGCGGTCAACATGAAGCGCTCCCCTCTCTGCGGAAGAAATTTTGAATATTTCTCAGAGGATCCTTATCTTGCCGGGGAGCTGGCTGCCGGTTATGTAAATGGTGTACAAAGTAAAAATATCGGCACCAGTGTAAAGCATTTTGCGGCAAATAATCAGGAAACAAGAAGACTGAGTATCAGTGCTGAGGTAGACGAACGCACCCTGAGAGAAATTTATCTGGCTGCTTTTGAAACGATTGTTAAGAAGGCGCAGCCCTGGACCATGATGTGTTCCTATAATTTAATTAATGGAACCTATTCCTGTGAAAATGATTGGCTTCTCACCAAAGTACTCCGGGAGGAATGGGGATTTGACGGTCTTGTTGTAACGGATTGGGGAGCAATGAATGATCGTGTAAAAGCTCTGCAATCCGGATTAGATCTTGAGATGCCATCCTCCCATGGGGTTACCGATAAAGAAATTGCAGCTGCCGTTTTGGATGGCAGGTTAAGCATGGAGGCTTTAGACAAGGCTGTGGCTAGAATCCTGGAGCTTGTTAAGAAATCTGTGGAGGGTAAGCGGTATGGCGCCTCCTATGATAAGGAAGAGCATCATGCTCTGGCAAGAAGGATGGCGGAGGAAGGCGCCGTTCTATTAAAAAATGAATCCATTCTCCCTCTGAAAGAAGATAGCAAGGTTGCCTTTATCGGTGAATTTGCATCCGCTCCCCGCTATCAGGGCGGCGGCTCCAGTCACATTAACAGCTTTAAGGTAACGAGCGCTTTAGATGCTTCGAAAGGACTTCATATAACCTATGCCAAGGGCTATGATACCTTAAAGGACGAATTGGATGAAGATCGTTTAGAGGAAGCAATATCGCATGCGAAGGAGGCTGAGGCGGCAGTGGTCTTTGCCGGGCTTCCAGATGCCTATGAAAGCGAGGGTTATGACCGAACCCATCTAAATCTTCCTGCCTGCCAGAATACCCTGATCGAAGAAATCCTTAAGGTACAGCCAAATACCGTAGTTGTCCTATATAATGGTTCCCCTGTCTTAATGCCATGGGCAGATAAGGTAAAGGGGATCCTGGAGGTCTATCTTGGCGGTCAGGCAGTCGGAGAAGCCACCGTTCATTTATTGTACGGTAAAGCAAATCCCAGCGGTAAATTAGCAGAGACCTTCCCGTTAAGATTACAGGATAATCCTTCTTATTATAATTTCCCGGGAACCAGCCGGACGGTTTCCTACATGGAAGGTATCTTTATCGGATACCGCTATTACGATGCTAAGGAAATGGAGGTATTATACCCCTTTGGATACGGATTAAGCTACACTACATTTACTTACCGTAATCTTAAAATGCAGGTGCTAAAAGCCGAAGCAGGCGGTGAAAATATACGCGCGGAAGGCGAGCATACATCCGGTACGAATCTTGTCCATATGACCGATGCCGATCAGCTTCAAGTGACCGTAATGGTCAAGAATACTGGCAGCTGCTTTGGTAAGGAGATCGTCCAGCTGTACGTTCAGGACAAGGAAGCTTCCGTAATAAGACCGTTGAAAGAGCTAAAGGGCTTCGAAAAAGTTGCCTTGGAACCCGGCGAAGAGAAGGAGGTAACCTTTACCCTGGACAGCCGTTCCTTCGCCTTCTACAGCACCGAGCGAAGTGACTGGTACGCAGAAAGCGGGGAATACCAGATTCTGATCGGCAAATCCTCCCGGAATATTGTATTATCCGGTACGGTTCATATGGAGTACACCAAACCGGAACCTTTTCATTTCGACGACCGGACTACACTGGGGGATGTCCTGCCCCTGATGAAGGATCCTTCCGTCCTGTTCGATCGGATAAAAGGAGCTCTGGGAGCTGCTGCCACCGAGGAGAGTGATACCGCAGAGGCTAAGATGATGGCGGAGATGGTTAAGACGATGCCGCTGCATTCCCTCCGTTCCTTCTCCCCCACACCGGTGAGCGCGGAAGATCTGGAAAACCTGAAGCAGTTAATCCTTTCACAGCTCAAATAGGATATAACGAAAGGGGCTGTTACATTTCAGACTGCGATTGATACAAGGGAGGTCAATAACCTTCCTTCACACACAGATCGAAAGACAGATCATTTATTTTGTATGCCATAATCGTACAAATATATAATTTGTTCGATTATATCATACAAAATGAACAGCCTGTCTTTCAAACAATACATTATAGGAAGATCATAAACCTCCCTTGTATCTTTATTTATATTGCAACAGCCCCTTTTCACTCACGAGACCATCTCAATTATCCTGTCCTATTCCATATACTGCTCGATATTCTCCGGTGTAATGATAATATGCGGCTTACGAATATATTTTCCGTCAATTAGCTCAATCCCGTCCGGCAGCTCTTCCCCAAAGGCAAGAAAGCAGGCAAGCTCAACAATACCTTCTGCCTGCCCTTTCGCATCATTGAGAACCGTGCCAATCATATCACCGTTCTTTACTGCCTCAAGTCCCACTTTTGTCCCATCAATTCCGACAACGACAGGAGGATCCTCCATCTGCTCTTTCTGGATGGCATCGATCGCTCCCAATGCCATATCGTCGTTATTTGCAATAACGATCTCGATTTCCCTGCCAACATCATTTTTCAGCCATTGTGACATTTTTGTTTCTGCCTGTGCGCGGGTCCAATTCGCGATCTCATCTCCAACCTTCTCGACAAAGATTCCTGCCTCCGATATGGTATTGATTACATATTCTGTCCGTATTAATGCATCCTGATGCCCCGGCTCCCCCTCCAGGATTACATATTGCAAAATCCCGTCCTGATTCCTATCCACCTGATCAAAATTCTTATCACAATAATCCACGACAATCTTTCCCTGCATAATACCAGATTCCAGTGCAACCGCTCCGACATAGAATAATTTATCCCAGCGATTCAGGTCCTTTTCAACCAGCTCACGGTTAAAAAAGATAAGCGGTATATCTGCATTGATCGCCATATCAATTGCTACAGAAGCATCCGTTCGGTCAACCAGATTGATACAGATAATATCATAGTTCTCGCGGATATAGTTCTCAACCTGATAATTCTGGGTGATCTGGTTCCCTCCGGCATTGGATATATCCAGAGTGATTGTGATTCCCTCTTCCTGCTCCTTATATTTGGCGTACTCGGTAAGATAATTTACGAGACTTGAAATAAAGGTATCGTATTGGTTATAGATACTAACTCCTATTTTTACGCTATTTTTCTCTTCTCCCTTTGTATCATCCACTTTATCATAGATCAGATTCAGGGATAGGATACTGAGGATAATCAATACCATAAGGGCAATAAGGATATTTTTCTTGGAACTCATAACGCAGGACCCTCCTTACTGAATGATCGGAAATATCAGTCTCTGATTCTTTGGCAGATACATGGTTTCTCTATTAATGGTACGAAACTCTATCTCTGTCTCGAAATAATTGTTCACCTTATCTTTATTGTCTTTAAATAATTCCTGAACGCTGAGATACCCCATATTAAATTCATTTTGAAATACAATGGATTGAATGATGCCATAATCCAGGTAATGGATAATCTTATTGGTGCTTCCAATTCCATAGACCTCTGCAGCGGCATCATAGGTTCCCAGAGCATCAATCACTGCTTCCAGAGTGGAATCATCCAGAGCAACCACGATATCTGCTCTGGTTATTGCAAGCTTATCCTGAATAAATTGGGGCAGATCCTCATTGTCTTCCTCTCTTTCCCAAAGATCGATTTCATAATCAGAATATTTTAAGCTATCCATAAAGCCGTCGAATCTTTCAACAATACTGCTTCGCTGGCGATTCTCCATAAGCACCGCTACCTTTTTACTCTCTTCACTGTTTAAGATAACGGACCTCCCAATATTTAAGCCCATGCTGTAATTATCTGCTGTAAGGTAATCAAGCCCACTGACACCAGCTACATTGGTCTCGATCAGGACAACCGGGAGGGTAAGAGAAGCCTTCTCAACGGCATCCGCCATCGCATTACTATCCGTTGCTGCAATAATAATTCCATCCGCACCATTATCGATCTCTCGCCCAAGAAGTCTTTTCTGCTCCTTATAATCGCTCTCCTCTGTCATCGTTACAAAGTTGACCTGCGCTCCATAATCCGCTGCCCCTTGGTCAATTCCGTGCTTAAGGGTCGCCCACCGGTCACTGTTATTCCCATAAACAATCACGGAAATTTTAGTATTCTTATCCTGATTGCTGGAATCCGTGATATACAAATACGTACTTATAAATAGCATACCAAATAATCCAAGAAAAAGCAGGATCACAAACCAGAATTTTCTATTAGCTTTCACGAACCTCATCCTCCTTTATCGTTCTATTATCATAAAACACCTGCGGCAGATGAATATGGACGGTTGTTCCTTCGTCCAGTTCGCTCTCGATTTCTAATCCATATCGCTTTCCAAAGTACAGCTGAATTCTTTGATGAATATTGCCTAAGCCAATTCCCGAGCCCTTCTTATGAACTCTGGTATCATCGGTCAGAAGATACTTCACCGTCTCCTCCGGCATTCCCAATCCATTGTCAATAACATCAATATAGATATCGTTCTCCTTTACATACCCTTTGATCGTGATTTCCCCATCGCCGTCCATAAACTCTACGCCGTGATATATCGCATTCTCGATTAACGGTTGTACGATCAGTTTGATCGTACAGCAATCATAGATTTCCGGATCGATGGCAAAGGTGACCTCAAACCGATTTTTATAACGAAGCTTCTGTATATAGAGATAGTTTTTCGCATGCTCGATTTCTTCCCGTATTGTAATGATGTTTTTACCTTTATTTAAGCTGATACGGAATAAATTTGCCAATGCTGTAACCATAGACGTTGCCGCCTCATATTGCTCACTCTCCACCATCCACACAATAGAATCTAAGGTATTATATAGAAAGTGAGGGTTGATCTGCGACTGCAACGCATCAAATTCACTCTTTCGTTTCTTCTCCTGCTCAATAACTATTTCGTCCATCAGCTGATGCATTTGCTGCACCATGGACTTAATGGTTCTTCCCAAATGCTGAATCTCATAGGAACCCCCGATATATATATTAAGATCCAGCTTGCCAAACTCCAGATCCTTAACTGAATCATCCAGCTTTTTGATCGGATTTCCGATCAGATAGGATACAAACTGGTTTGCAAAAATGATCAGAAGGATAGTGAGCGCAATAATGATTAGTGTAAATAGTCTGGTCTGATAGTAGCTCATAAAGAACTCGTCCGTTTTTGTCACGCTGACAATTTTCCACCCAGTATACCCCACCGTTCTTACGGTTACCATACGGTTTTCGCCTTCAAAGACCTCCTCATGCGTACCATCCTGGTAGGTTGCGGCAGGCATATTATTTTCCTGCAGCAGCTTGGAAATAAGTAAGCTCTGCTTCGGGTGATAGATGATCTCACCGTTTCCGTCGATTAGATATACATAACCGGAATTGCTGGAATTCACCTGGGTAAAAAGCTGCTCGATACCGCTGAAATTCATATCCACCAAAAGAATTCCTCTGCTGATATGTCCATTGCTAGTTAATTCTACAACCCTGCTGAGAGAAATCACCCAGTGATAATTAAAGCTGCTGTCATGAAATAGATTCTGAACATGCGGTGTGGAGAAATGAAGATTCTCAATCTCCCTGTTTGCTTCGACAAACCAATCCTGCTCGGATACATCTAACCCTCTTTTGAGATTATCAAGGGGCGCCGCTGCTACCAAACTGCCTTTTTCACGAAAGCAGGCAATGCTGACCAAGTTATCCCGATTCGCCTCATAGAGAAGATTCATTTCTTTATCCAGCGTTTCCTTCGACAGATCGACCCGCTTGATAACGCTGTAATACGTTGTATTCGAAATACGCATCATATTACGCAGGTACATATTAAGGTTTAGATTCACCTGCTCGATTAATTGCTCATTGTTCTCAATGGTCATTTCCTTCATGGAGGATACGGATCTTGAATAAATTGTCACTCCCATAAATACCATTCCAAGCAATGCTACCAGGGAAAAGGAAATAGAAAGCATAAATTGTATGCTCTTTTTCTTAAAATATTTTGCTATTCTATGTATGGTACGATGAAAGCTATTTATTTTTGCACCCATTCCGATTTACCCTTTCTCTCTGCTTTCCTGATTAAGTTATCTGTTCTTTCGATAATTCGAGGGTGATATGCCATAGTGTTTTTTAAATACATAGCTAAAATAATTCGGTTCCGTATACCCGACCTTTTCCGCTATATTATACGTTTTTTCTTCGGTCGTATTCAGCATATGAAGCGCTTTTTCCATTCTTACATTCGTCAAGTAATTAATAAAATTAATGCCGGTTTCCCGCTTGAATAAAGTCGAAAAATAAGTTGCGCTTACATTCAGATGCTGACAAAGAATATCAACCGACAGCTCACTGTCATGATAGTTTTCCTCAATGTATTTGATTGCTTTCTCAATCAAAAGCTTCGCGGTATCCGTCCGCTCCCGCCGGATCCCGTTTCTTACCTTCCGGCAGATATCCTGTAACCACTGCTTCAAAGCTTCCAGGGAATCCAACTGATAAATCTTATTATTTATATTAAAATCCGGTCCAAAGATCTGATTCATATTCAACTGATATGCTCTGCCCAGTTTAAAAATTTCCGTTATCATTTCCATCAGGGATATCAGATAGAACGGAATCGATATCGCTGATTTCTTAATATAATGAATAAGCTCGTCGATTGCTTTCTCCAGATCCGCGGCTTCTCCCAACTTAATCTCCCGCAGAATATTTTCCGTATACTGACTGTCCCATGTATTTTGATAATTCCCCTGCGATTCTATATCCTGGATATAGATTGCCTGGTTGGGTTCAAAAAGCACACGATAATCAATTGCATCCTTCGCTCCCTGATAGGAGTGGCTTAAGCCCATGACATCATCACATAGAAAACCGATCCCTGCGGATGTATTGCTCTCCAGGATACGAAACGCACTCTTACAGCTCTGATCCATCGCATGAATTATGTCATTGCTCTGCCTTACATTTTCCATAAGGGCAATGACCACCACCGCTTCCAGGTAGATACAGCTTCGAAATTTGCAATCGCTTTCTAAGGTTTCATCGACAATTTGTTTCAGGGATAAGATTGCCAGTTCTGCCGGCGGCAGGGCATCCTCATCGGGGCTTGCTGTGATCGAGGAATTGTCCGTATGGAAGATTCCTACCATATAGTAGGGGGCATTCAGATCCACTCCATAGGTTTTCATCATTTCTGTAATACGACTTTTTGAAAGCCTTCCCTCCAGCAAACCGATCATAAACTGCTCCCGCATGATCGGAAGACTCTCCAGATAATATTTTTTTAATTGATCGATGTCCCGTTTAGTACCAATTTCAATATCGAGTTTCTCTTTAATTCTTGTTAATACACTCTTTAGCTCACTTGCATTAATCGGCTTTAAGATATACTCCTCAACATCCAGCTTAATTGCTTCCTTCGCATATTCAAAATCATCAAAACCGGAGAAAATAATAATCTTCGTATCCTTTGATATCTGCTTTAGCTTATTGGCAAGGGTCAGTCCATCCATAAAAGGCATCTTAATATCCGTCATTACAACATCAGGACGAAGACGCTCCGCTATTTCCAGGGCATCTTCGCCATTATCCGCATACCCGATTACTTCAAAACCAATCGCTTCCCAATCTAATTTACGTATAATCGCCTGTCTTACTTCCTCTTCATCATCAACTAGTATCACTGTATATCGTTTCATGTCCAATCTCCTTAAGTATTAAACAAAGGGGCTTACTATTCACTGTAATTATAAGAGGTTAAAAGCCTTCTTAACAAATCATTTCTTCAATTTGCGCAGAGCAAGAAAAACTTTAGTAATAGGAAACAATATTTTAATAAGCAACTGTTTGAAGTCGTTGGTACTTAGACTCACGTATTTTGTGTTCTTATGTACCATTCGTACTTCAATCCAAGTATTGCCTTTTATGCAATGCTTTGCGCTGCGTTTTATGCAGAACTTTGGAAACAATGTGTTGCGTATAAAATATGTTTTCTATTACTTATCACTACAGAAATTGTGCAAATTGAACAACTTATAGATTGGCTTTCGACATCATATAATCATTATACCGCTTCTTCATGCGGCAGTCATTCGTTATCCTACCTTGAAGAATTGTACGGCTGTCTCCAGATCCTTTGCCTGGGTCCCCAGTTTCACTGCTGCTTCATTCAATCTCTCCACTGCTTGCAGCTGCTCCTCCACGGTTACACCAAGCTCATTGGCTGCTGCCGCAGATTCTTCGGAGGTAGCGGAGATACTCTCATTTGCATTTAGGGTATCATTCTTTGCATTTTCCATTTGAACAATATCATTCACAATCTTTTTCATATTCTCCGTCAGACCCTCCACATGATGATTAATTTCTTTAAAGACCTCAACCGTATCCGACAGTGCTTCCTCCTGGGAGGCAACAATATCTTCTGCCTGCCTTGCGGTAGCTACTGTTTTCTGGGTCTGTGTCTGAATCTGTGAAATAATATCTTTAATTTTGTTTGCGGCACCCGAAGATTGCTCTGCCAGTTTTCTTATCTCCATTGCAACCACCGCAAATCCTTTACCGGCTTCCCCAGCTCTGGCGGCTTCAATGGACGCATTTAATGACAATAGATTTGTCTGGCTTGCAATCTCGTTAATCGTTCCAATAATACTGCTAACCATATCGGACTGCTTCTCCAGATTTACGATATCTTCAATAACGATCTGGGTAATATCCGAGGTTCCCCTTGCCTTTTCCCCCAAATTATCTACTGCCAGCATTCCCTGCCCAATGATTTCTTTTGTATTATAGGCAATCTTATCGATTTCATCGGTATTCTCATGAACGGAATTAATCTGACTGGCCAGGTTCGACATTTGTACCAGACAGCTTTCCGTATCCTGCGCCTGCTGCGTTATTCCCTGCTCAATATCCGTTACCGTTTTTGATATATCCTTCGTTGCACGAAAGAGCAGATTCGAAGTATCGGTCACATCAAGAGAGGAGGCGGAAACCGTCGTGCTTGCCGCCATCATTTTTTGAATCAGATCCCGCATACTCATTATCATGTGATTAATACTTTTACCAAGAATGCCGAATTCGTCCTTTCTCTTTATCTCCAGATAAGGGGTAAGATCCCCTTCCGAAACCTGAAACAATACACCATTCGTCTTTTTCACAACATGGGTAATGCCTGCCGAGATATAGGAACCGATGAGCACTGCGATAATCGAAGCGAGCACTACAAATGCCACCGTCATAGTACGGACGCCGCGAACCTGTTCTAATATCTGACTTTCCGGAATCAAAGTGCATAAAAACGCATTCGAAGACTCTATTTTCGTAAAGATAAACAGATAGGTCCTTCCATCGTATTGGCCATACTCATACCCCAGATTATCAGAAGCCTTAATTGCTTTTTTGTAGGAATCATAACCTAAAAAAGAAAAATCATGAGGAACATCACCGTACAATATTTCACGTCCGTCTCCTGTAATCAGCCCGGTAATGCTGCCGTCTCCAAAATTTGCTTCCGCCAGAGTATCGGTTACAAAACTTTTCTTAATATCCGCTACAATATAGCCGGAACGTTGATTTCTTGCATCCACAAAGGTGCTAATATAGGAAAAGCTGTAATTATCTATATTGGAAATACCGTTCTTACTAAACTTTTCATCAACGAACGGATGGGAACCGATCCATAGCAAGGTTTTACCGGATCCGGCAAGGCTCTTCGCCTCCTCGGATTGCTTAAACTCCTCATGCGACTTTATCTCAAAAGCCCCATCTTCCGATATACCCTTGCCATAGCTTCCGAAGATATAAAAGCTTTCTGCATATTGGTCGACATTCGTAATGTTTTTTATCCTGTTCTGGACGCTGTCCAATGCGGTAATTTCGTCCATCGGTTTATCCTGCAAAGCTCCGGAAAAATACTGCTTTAGTTCCTCATTTACAGATAGTTCCGCTGCTCTTGAAGCAATGTTCTGCAATTCAAGCGAAAAGTATCTTCCGATCATATTCAAACTCGTTAGATTGGAAGCTTCATAATTTGTTATAATTCCATCCGAGGCTTTGCTATAAGATACTACCCCCAATGCAACAATCAGTATGACGGGAATAAAGAAGGAAGCAATTAATCGCATCCGGATGCTTCGAAAACCAATTGGAAGCTCCCCTTTTTGTAACACCATTTTGTTCCTTGTCCTTTCTTCCGCGTTCACAGAACTATCGTTCGTTCCTTTCAAATTCTTTTTTATCATAGAGAACCTCCCCCTAAAGAAACCCTATCATATATCATAAACAATGATTAGCTCGACAAAAGTCTTCTTAACAAATCGTCTTCGTCAATTTGCACAAAGCAAGGTAAAACTTAAGTAATAGGAAACATTATTTTAATTCACAACTGTTTGAAGTCGTTTGCACTCATATAATAACTATCGTTCCTCTTAAGAAAATTTACGTAATACAAAATACAGCATCATAAGAACCAAAATAGTACTTAGAATGGATATCAGAATATCCAGCATCTTCAACGAAATCGGGATTTTATCATAAAGCTTTTCCTTAAGATTCCGATCATCATTTTCCACCTCCTTCTTCTCTTCTGCTTTGCTGTCGATACTTTCTTTTTTCATTGCTTCTTTGTCTACCCACGCATCTGCTACCTTATTTTTCTTACCAACTTCCACCATTTTACTGCACCCTTTTCTTCCAAATATGATGCCAAAACCCTCTTAACAAATCAGCTTCATCCGTTTGCACACATCGGAGAAAAAACCGGGGTAATAGGAAACAATATTTTAATAAGCAACTGTTTGAAGTCGTTGGTACTTAGATCATGTGTTTTATGATCTTATGTACCATTACGTACTTCAATCCAAGTACTGCGTTTTATGCAGTGCTTTGGGAATAACGTGTTGCGAATGAAATTTGTTTCCTATTACTTATCACTACAAAAATTGTGCAAATTGATGAACTTAATTTATCAATCAGCTTTTGGCACTCTATCAAACTCTATTCCATAATAATATGGCAAAAGGACATATAATTACGGTCATAATTATATATCCCTTTGCTGCAGAAATAAAATGTCTTATTTTTTAGCTAAATACTTTCTTAAGTCAAGCGCTACTGCGATAATGATTACAAGACCTTGAACGATGTATGTATAGTTTGTCTCTACGCCTAAGAACTGCATCGAGATCTTTAATAGTTCAAATACAACAACACCGATCAGAATTCCGGATATTTTGCCAACACCTCCATTGGTGGATACACCGCCGATCGTACATGCCGCAATTGCCTCCAGTTCATATCCCATACCCATATTAACGGAGGTACCGCCTGCTTTTGCTGCCAGAAGGGTACCGCCTAATGCGTAAAAAGCGGCTGCAAGCGTATAGATAATGATTTTTGTCTTATTCGTATTCACACCTGCAACTTCTGCAGCATTTTCATTACCGCCGATCGCATACATATATTTCCCATGTCTTGTCTTGTTATATAAGACCCACATTAGAGTACCGCAGATTGCTGCAATCACCAGAAGATAAGGTATTTCAAAAGGTTTGCCTTTAAAGAAGGAGCCACTGGCTATGCTTGTATAATCGCCTCTTAACCCGCCGATCGGCTGTGCTCCGGTATAAACCAGGCAAAGACCGTAAACCAGGGTCTGCATACCAAGCGTCGTAATAAAAGGCGGTACCTTAAGGAAGGAAATGATCACACCGTTCGCAAAGCCAAATACCGCACAAATTGCAATCGTAATCAATAGTACTATGATAATCCACAGAAACGGCAGGTTCGGAAACAAAACCGGCAGGTTTGGAAACATTCTTCCGCTATAATCCGGTCTCTGTAAAAGCGTGGCTGCAACACAGGCACCCAGACCTACGAGCCGCCCGGCAGACAGGTCGGTACCTTTCGTAATCAAGCAGCCGCTGACCCCCAGTGCTATAATAAAACGGGTTGCCGTATTAACTGAAAGATTTTTAAAGTTACTTCTTGAAATAAAGTTTGGCTCCAAAATCCCAACCACAATCGCGATGATAAGCATAATGATAATGATTGCATTATTTTGAATAAAACGAATGACGGACTTTTTATTCATTCTTGATGATTTCTCCATATCCTTAACCCCCTTAAGCAAATTTCGTAGCTAGACTCATGATATTTTCCTGCGTTGCTTCTTCACCGGAGACTTCTCCTCTAATTCTGCCGTCACACATTACCAGAATTCTATCCGACATACCAATGAGTTCCGGCATTTCTGACGAAATCATGATAATGCTTTTCCCTTGCTTGGCAAGATCTGCAATTATTGTATATATTTCATACTTAGCACCTACGTCAATACCACGAGTCGGCTCATCCAGTATAAGAATATCAGGGTTATTTGCTAGCCATCGTGAAATAATAACCTTTTGCTGATTACCACCGGAAAGCGATTGTATCTTTGTCTTACTGCTCGGTGTTTTAATACTTAGTTTGCTGACATTTTCTCTGACCAGTTCCTCAATTTTTCTCACGCTTAGCCAGAAACCATATCGAACCAATTTATCCAGAGAAGCGATTGATACATTATCCGCTACCGATAACACCCCGAAAATTCCTGTCGCACGGCGGTCCTCCGTTAAAAGTGCAATACCGTTCTTGATTGCATCATGCGGTCGTTTGATTTTCAGCGGTCTCCCTTTATAGCTGATGGAACCATGTTTTATTCCGCGGATACCAAAGATTCCTTCCATCAACTCGGATCTCTGCGCACCTACCAAGCCGCCGATTCCAAGGATTTCCCCCTTACGAAGCTGGAAACTGATATCTTGAAAGGATTTTGCTGTTATGGAGCTCAGCCCTTTCACTTCGAAAATAACATCTCCAGGTACATTGGCTTTCGGAGGGTAAAGATTTTTAAGTTCACGTCCAACCATTTTCGTAACAATCATGTCAATCGTCAACTCTTTTGCTTCCCAGGTTCCAATATATTGACCATCACGCATGATTGTGACGTCATCTGAGATTGTCAGTATCTCGTCCATTTTATGTGATATATATATAATTGAAATCCCTTTTTTTCGTAATGAATTAATAATATCAAACAGGTTATCCACTTCGTTTTGTGTTAGCGAAGAGGACGGTTCGTCCATAATAATGATTCGAGCATTCGCTGAAACTGCCTTCGCAATCTCAACCGATTGCATTTGTGAAACAGACAAGGTGGAAAGCTTTACTTTTGGATCAAAATCCATTCTCACCTCTTTTAACAGTCGTTCGGTATCCTCATACATTTTCTTATGGTCAACAAAAAGTCCAAATTTGGTAGGAAATCTACCGCAATATATATTTTCTGCAATACTTCTTTCCTTAATCGGCTGCAATTCCTGGTGTACCATTGCAATTCCCTTTTTTAACGCGTCATAAGGGTTGACAATATTCGTCGGTACACCGTCAATTTTAATCTCACCCTCATCTTTTGTATAAATACCAAACAGACACTTCATCAAAGTAGATTTACCAGCGCCATTTTCTCCGCATAGCGCATGGACGGTGCCTGGTCTGACTTTCAAAGTTGCATTATCAAGCGCCTTAACACCGGGGAAGCTTTTGCAAATTCCATTCATCTCTAACAAATAGTCGGACAAGGTTACCCCTCCTTATTTCCTGCAAAGAACTTGGGTGTGTATAAAAACACACCCAATTCTTTATATATTCCTTGATTAAGTGTCAAAAGCTATCCTAACAAATCGGCTTTTGACACTTAATATTCCTTATCTAGTCAAATTTCAGATTGCTATGTTTATCATTTTGTAACCTTTACATAGTCTACGGTATAATTCTTCTCAAGCTGTTCGCCGTTAACTGCCTTAACCGCTACATCTGCTGCTGTATGAGCCTGGCCGACATGGTCATTTAATACGGTACCGGTAATATCGCCGGATTCAACATAGGATACAACCTCTTCCAGAGCATCAACACCTACTAAGTAGATATTTTCGCCGACTTTTCTGCCTGCTGCTTCAATTGCCTGTCGAGCACCTAATGCCATAGCGTCGTTGTTACAGAATACAACCTCGATCTGGTCGCCGTACTGTGTTAAAGCTGCTGCTACGATTTCCTGGCCCTTTGCCTGGTCCCAGTCACCACGTTGTGCAACTAACTCTTCCACTTCAATGCCCTTATCGGTAAGCGCCTTAATGGAGAACTCCGTTCTGTACTGCGCATCTACGTTCTCCGGGTCACCAATAACCATAACATAGCTAACCTTACCATCCCCGTTCAGATCGCCATGGTTATCCAGATCATAGATAATCTCACCCTGCATGGTACCGGACTGTCTTGCATCAGCACCGACATAAGCAACCTTATCCCAAAGATCCAGGTCTTCCGCGGTAGGTTCCCGGTTAATGAAAATTACCGGGATATCTGCATCTTTACACAGATTAACAACGGTAGATGCTGCTGAAGACTGCACTAGGTTTGCAATGATTACATCGTATTTATCTGCAATAAATGTCTGAATCTGGTTGGTCTGCTCAGCCTGGTCGTTCTTACCATCAACAACCGTAACCTCATAAGTAACCTCATTGTTACTTAATTCTTCTTTGAAATATCTCTGTAGCTCTTCTCTGTAGAGAGTCATAAAGTTATCATCGAATTTGTAGATGGTGATACCAACCTTAACGGTTTTCGAATCCGCAGGTGCTTCTACCTCATCCTTTGTTTCATCTTCTTTTTTTGTATCTTCTTTTTTGTCTTCTGCTTTATCTTCTGTCTTACCGGTCTCTTTTTCTCCGCCCCCACAACCTACTAACAAAGTAGCCATCAGTGCTAAACTAAGTAGTAAAGCCAAAAACTTTTTCATAACTTAATCCTCCTTTAATAAATTCGTCGCAATTTTTAAGATTTGCGAACTTAACTTTATTACAGTTAGATTATAACAAGTCTATTCTTTAAAATACATACAATATTCTTCTTAAAACCTTGGATTTTATTAACTATTCCTATATAAACTATATTTTTTTAATATTTCATGTGCATTTTTAACCATTTTCCTTATAACACAAAAATATTTTTTGTTAAATCATATCATATGGAAATAAGCAGCGAGGAGTGCTGCACGAAGAGGACTTAATATCCGTGATAATACTAAATCGATACATTATTACAGCTATGTCCATAGACTGTGCATATTATTTTTCGATGGGGAAGGCAGAACTGAAAGTACAAAAGATGAGGAAAAGAAGGGTATTACCAAACTGCAATATCTCTTATGGATATCCTCTTTCAATAAAGCATAAGACACAAAAACAACCAATCGCTCTATGTAAATGGGGAATACACGTAAAATGTCTTATGCTTTATTGAAAATTGATATTCATCCGCTGACGGTTATATTGCAGCCGGTATACATAAAATCCTGCAAAAGCAGGATGAATCCATGTGCCAAAATGTCTTTTTAGAGAATTCTATGCAAGTAGAATACGTAGAATATTATGCCTGCTAATGTAGATAATAATCCACATGTTAGTAATTGTCAATGCTGATATGTATATTTTGCAGACTTTATAAACTTTCCTTCAAAATATATTATAATGTGATGGCAGAGGAGGACTTTTATGGAAAACATGGGACAGCAATTAAGAGAATTGAGAGAGGATCGAGGGTTAATGCAGACTGTTGTTGCTAAGCGAATTGGTATCAGCAACAAAGTATTGTCTAATTTCGAAAATGATGTTCGTCTTCCGGATCTGCATACCTTTAAGCTTCTTTGTGAATTTTATAATGTATCTGCCGATCTATTGCTGGAAATCAATACGAAGCATCGTTCTCATATACCTGTCATTACGGATGATGAACGTAGGATTTTAGCCTATTACCAAAAATTAAACGACTTAAATAAAGATATCGCAAGAGGTTATCTTGCCAATCTTTGCAAAGATCAGCAAATCAATGCACGATCCAAATAGATTCCGAACGGAAAAATTACTTACATTACGAAATGTAAAAAAGCTTGGAAGCCTTTTTTCAGGGGCTCCCAAGCTTTTTTATTTTACAGAACGTAAAGATTATTTCTATTTATAATATCTCATTTATTCAATAACCGTCTTCCCGCCCATATAAGGTTGAAGAGCCTTCGGAATACGTACTGTACCGTCCGCATTGAGGTTATTTTCCAGAAACGCAATCAGCATACGAGGCGGTGCCACTACGGTGTTATTGAGTGTATGAGCAAAATACTTCCCATCCTCACCTACCACACGTATTTTCAAACGGCGCGCCTGCGCGTCTCCTAAGTTGGAGCAGCTTCCCACCTCAAAGTATTTCTTCTGCCTTGGAGACCAGGCTTCCACATCCACCGACTTCACTTTTAAGTCCGCCAGGTCACCGGAGCAGCATTCCAGTGTTCTTACCGGAATATCTAAGGAACGGAACAGATCTACGGTGTTTTGCCACAGTTTATCAAACCACATCTTACTATCCTCAGGCTTACATACCACAATCATTTCCTGCTTTTCAAATTGATGAATCCGGTAAACACCTCTTTCCTCCAGACCATGGGCTCCCTTTTCCTTACGGAAGCAGGGGGAATAGCTGGTTAATGTCTGAGGCAGGGAATCCTCCGGCAAAATCGTATCTATAAATTTACCGATCATGGAATGTTCACTGGTACCGATGAGGAAGAGATCTTCGCCTTCAATCTTATACATCATGGCATCCATCTCTGCAAAGCTCATAACGCCAGTAACTACATCACTTCGTATCATAAACGGCGGAATACAATAAGTAAAGCCGCGGTCAATCATGAAATCCCTTGCATAAGCAATGACTGCCGAATGGAGTCTTGCGATATCTCCCATAAGATAGTAGAAGCCATTCCCGGCTACCTTTCTCGCACTATCTAAGTCAATGCCGTTAAATTTCTCCATAATATCCGTATGATATGGTATCTCATAATCCGGAACGACCGGTTCACCATAGCGCTGTACCTCAACGTTCTCACTGTCATCCTTACCGATCGGTACACTGGGATCAATGATATTTGGAATAGTCATCATGATTGTCTTAATCTTTTCGGCCAGTTCATTTTCCTTTACCTCCAGCTCCGATAAATGTTGGGAAAAGGACGTCACCTGCTTTTTCATTTCCTCGGCTTCTTCTCTTTTTCCTTTTGCCATTAAACCGCCGATCTGCTTCGAAATACGGTTTCTCTCCGACCTTAAATTGTCAGCCAGCTGCTTTACTTCTCTGCCTTCCAAATCCAGAGCAATCACCTCATCTACTAACGGAAGCTTGTCATTCTGAAATTTGTTTTTGATATTCTGCTTAACAATCTCCGGATTTTCCCTTACAAATTTGATATCTAACATATTGTTCCCTCCTGTATTGGTATATATAAAAAAAATCCTTCCACCCCATAAAACCATGGGACGAAAGGAATCCGTGTTGCCACCCAAATTGCTGATAATACCAGCCAAAAGCCCTTCTGTTCCTCTGCTTTCGTCATGTATCTCCAGCCACTCAACCGTACGGTAAAGGGTACGAACCTTCCGGCTCCTCGCCGGCAGCTCGAAAAGTGGAAAGATTTTACCTTTCACCGATTCACACCAACCATCGGCTCTCTGAAGAAATGTAACAATCGTAGCTTTTGTCACCGCTTTTATACCTATATTTTATACATTATATAACCTTTTATTCAAATTGGCAAGGGGAATAAAAAAAGTACATACCTTTCCCTTCCTAACACATAGCGAATTTTTTGCATATAATGAATTGATTGAATATAGAGGCAGGTTACGCTTATGTTGCAAAGGCAGCAGAATATCAGCCGCATTTTAGAATCGCTGAACAGAGAACTATCCCGCTACTATGAAGAACTTCAAAAATATCGAATTCAACGTTTTCTTGCCCGCCGGATCATTTCTCAGATTGTTACTTTTGTTGTTGAGCACGAAAATGAATTTACCGGAAGCATGGAACAAAGAATTGATCAAATGCTAGCTCATTTACGAACGGAAAATCCATCCATCTCTTTCACTCTAAGAGGCTTTGGGGTTCCAACGAATCGAATCAACCAGATCATGCAGGAAATCATTCAAATCGTATTACAGAGAAGCGGGGGCGTTCCAAATCCTCCTTCTCTACCGACACCTCCGTCACCGCCGGCAATCGGGTGGGGCAGCTGGGAAGATCTTGGTGGTACCATTACCTCCGCACCAGCCGTTGCCTCCTGGCAGTCGAATCGTCTTGATGTATTTGCAAGGGGACAGAATGATAGTCTTTGGCATATCTATTGGGACGGCAGAAGGTGGAGCAACTGGGAAGATCTTGGCGGTACCATCACCTCCGCACCAGCAGCCTTTTCTTGGGGACCGAACCATATCGATGTATTCGCAGTAGGACAAAACCAGGCTCTCTGGCATATCTATTGGAACGGCACAAGATGGAGTAGTTGGGAGTACCTCGGTGGCACCATCACCTCTGCACCCGCCGTCACCTCCTGGCAGCCAAATCGTCTTAATGTATTTGCAAGGGGACAGAATAACAGTCTCTGGCATATCTATTGGGATGGCAGCAGGTGGAGCAGCTGGGAAGACCTCGGCGGTACCATCATCTCCCCTCCGTCAGCAGTATCCTGGGGACCGAATCGAATTGATGTGTTCGCAAAAGGACAGAATGACAGCTTATGGCACCTGTGGTGGGATGGCAGCAGGTGGAGCAGCTGGGAAGATCTCGGCGGAGGCAGTATTTCCTATGGACCTGCCGCTGCGTCTACCGGTTCCAACCGATTAGAGGTCTTCGCCGGCGGACAGCAAAGTCAACTGATATATCGTACTTGGGACGGATCCAGATGGAGCGGCTGGCAAAACCTCGGCGGAACCATTACCTCGGAGCCCGCAGCAATTTCCTGGGGCGGGACCCGCCTTGATGTATTTGCAAGGGGACAGAACAATAGCCTCTGGCATATCGCAAGAACCTAAGATATATGCTTTTAGAAGAAACATTTATCAAAGGAAAGCATCCTCTTTTTTGCTGGCACACAAATACGGCTTTTAAAGAGGATGCTAAAACCGTTTTTTAATGAAAAAATTTTAAATTCCATATTCATAAAACAGGTACAAATGACGATATATAAAAAGACTTCATCAGCGAATGTCTTTCGCATTTCACCTTACCATCATAATAACAAGAAGGGATTGTTTTTTATGCAGCATGATAACTACAAACGAGTACATAAAGTATGTGTATTGGTAACCATATTGATTGTTCTGCTTCTATCCATCCAGGCCTTTTTTACCAGTGGGACAAGCCAGTTTTTCAAAATCGCGATACCGGGATCGGCAATAATTATGATTACAATTCTTAATTATTTTCTTCCAATCAATGATTTGGTAAAAGGATTTCTCTTTGGCCTGATTCCTGGAGCTGTCGTAATTGCGCTGTTTCTTTTCACGCATTACGCATTAAATAAGCACTATATATTGATTGCAACCGTTGCACTGGTTGCCCTGTATTTTAAAAAAGAAATTCTCATTATCTACGGAATCGTATTGGATGTTCTACTGATTCTTGCTTATGTTATAAAACCGGAAAATATCAGCGGTCCTGGAGAGGTCCGCTTAAGTGATTTCGTTTCCATTCTTGTTATTCTAAATGGAATTATTGTATTACTGTATCTCCTATGTAAATGGGGAAGAAACATTATCGACGATGCATATCAAAATAAGGTGAACGCCGAAAATATATTAAACGAATTGCAGAACACATTTCAGGACGTGGAAAACAATACGAATACTCTTGATCAGAGCTTGTCACAGCTGAACAGCAATATAAGTAATCTTCAAGAGTCAAGTCAAAATATAACCTTATCCATGCAGGAGATGGCAAAGGCAATTCAGGAAGAAGCTTCCGGAGCCTATCATGTGAACGAAACCATGGTAAGCTCGAAAGAGATCGTATCCGAGACCTTGGAAATATCCAATGGTGTAATTGATAAAACGAATCAAATGAATCAGAATCTTGAGGAAGGCTGGTATAAAATTGAGCAGATGGATCAGCAGATGTCGATCCTAAGTGCTTCCATATCTGCGGCAAACAGTACGGTAAACGGACTGCAATCCAGTATGCAAAAAATCAATACCCTTCTTGGCGGTATTAAAAGAATTGCAGATCAGACCAATCTTCTGGCACTTAACGCATCGATTGAATCAGCTCGTGCTGGTGAGCAAGGAAAGGGATTCGCTGTTGTTGCCGGTGAAATAGGAAAGCTGGCGGAACAAAGTGCAAACATTGTACGCGATATAACCGCATTAACAACCGGACTATCGGAGCAGTCCATGGAAACCTATGAAAAAGTCAGCCAGGGTATGATGGCAACAACCGATGGGCTTGAATTGATCAATCATATCTCTTCGTATTTTCGTGATTTACGAAAAGCGTATGAGGCAACGAACATAGACATTTCCACGGTAATGAATAAAATCGAAACGGTCTCTAGGTTATTTACAGAGGCAGGGGTTCAGATACAAAACATAGCAAGTATCTCCGAGGAAAATGCCGCTGCTACCCAGGAGGTACTGGCAACCACAGAAAACGAAAACAAAGAGATTCAGGATATCTATAGTTCCATCCACATCATCCAGAAATTAAGTTTAAAGCTTAAGCAATTAACCAATAATTAATCTGTTTCGGTTTCCCAAAAAAACGTTTTATCTACCGTTTGACCGTCACCTTGGTTGGTGACGGTTTTTTATTGTTAGGAAATTGCGTCCTATACGATTAAAAACGCTCCGCTAAGGATGCGCACTCGCGCGTAAGGTATTTACCTGCCTGCGGCAGACGCGCTCGGCGCGAGAATTTGAGGTAAACTCTTTATTTCTTGTTCTTTTTTCGCATGATAAAATTTGAAGTAATAAAGAAATATCATTTAAAGTATTATGAATAAGATGGAATAATGAAAAACTGAAATATTGGATAAAGGAGACTTTGTATATTCATGCATATAACGAGAGTAACTTATATGTGATATGAAAAATAAATATTTTAAGTTACCATGTAAAAAAAGTGAGGCGTGGAATGAAAGTAGAATTTATCTAATATATTACAAAAAGCACTTGCAATAAATATTAATCCGTTATATAATATTCGATAACAGTAATAATTACTATTATTATAATCAGGAGGTAGAATTATGGAAGCGTTTCGAAACCCCTTTCTGGGAAATGTAGAAAGAAAAATGTCAGACGAGGAATCATTCAAGCAATTCGCCTGAATATCGCAAGGGAATTGGAGACAATTCACATCTATAATGCCCATAATTCAAGCAACAACCAACGGAGCCGCGAAAAGGGTGATCCGGATATCCCGGATGAGGAGAAAGCGCATATCGGAGAATTAATAAAGTTATTTAAAAAATAGAAAAGGAGAATGTAATATGGCAAATGTACTCTTTTATCGTTGTAAAAAATGTGGCAATATGGTGGCTCTACTTAAAAATGGCGGCGGTACTCTTGTCTGCTGCGGACAGGAAATGACTGCACTAAAAGCGAATACGACCGATGCTGCACAGGAGAAACATGTTCCCGATATTGTTAAGAAAGATGGTAAGATCAAAGTACAGGTTGGTTCCACGCTTCACCCCTCCTTACCGGAACACTATATCGAATGGATCGCTCTTGTCAGTGAGGATAAGCTATGGGTTACCTATCTGGAGCCGGGCATGGAACCGAAAGCAGAATTCCCCGAAGTTGAATTCGGCTCTGCTTATGAATACTGCAATCTGCACGGCTTATGGAAGGCAGATTTCTAAAGCATAAAAAACGATATTTATATAGGAATAGAGCGTACACACAGGACGATACGGAACCCTCCATGTTGAATAAATCTGACATGGAGGGTTTTAAATCTCATGGAAAAGCTTTTATACTGGTCACTTAAGTTTGATATATTACATAATCGCTGCATAAACTATATAAAATGAATGAAAAGGGGCCATAGGTGCAAAATGAAGCGAAAATGGATTTCCATTAGTATTGTCTCTTTATGTTTACTCAGTATTTCATTCTATAAAACCTATCAGGAGTCTTCTGTTGCTGTCGAAACGACCGCAGCCGTACAGCCGAACCAGGAAGCCTTTCAAATCGAGGAAGTCCCCTATATAACCGAACGGATTCACGCTGCATATCCTCAGATCATCGGCGGTACCTCCGAGAAGAAAGCAGCAAAATGGAATAGCATTATTAAAGACGATTTCGATCGTATCCTGCAGATCTATTCCTTCGATCCATATTCCGAACTAAAGGGATTGCCTGCTGCGAAAGGGGTTATTTTAAATATAAGCTACCAGATCAAATTACAAAATGATCAATTTTTAAGCATCCTCTACCTTGCTAATTATAACAGTCCTTACTCTGCCCATCCCACGGAGCTGGTATATACAACCAATATCGATACGGTAAAGGACACCCGACTTACCTTAAGCGATCTGATCAAGTTAGATTCCAATTTCATCTCCAGCCTCAGGAACTGGGATTTTATCACATCTGAACCGGATAACGCAATGATGAAAGCCGTTCTTAAACGCATTTTAAATGACATGAGCGAGGAAGAATTATTGGAGGGACTCAAAGCTGCGGATCAAATCAATTCCAATAATCATTGGGGAATTTACTCCTACCTTACTCCCAATAACTTCGGGGTAAGTATAGCGGTACCCCATTTTGCCGGAGATCATGTGGAGCTTGAGAAAAGCTATGAAGAGCTTAAAGATTATCTTAATCCTGACTATCGTTGGAACTTCAATCCATAATTGGAGTGTCATAAGTCATTTTAAGATTTTGATAGTTTGATAGGCATAGGACCTTATATAGATTCATTTGGCTGCCTTTCCTTTCCAAAAATAAGTTTCTCTTACCTATGCAAAGCAATTTACTTCATATAAAAGCCCATGTTTTATGGGCATAAATCCTGAGGAATACCTATTTTTGCTATTCTTCCAATGGGTCGCAGTTCTTTTGCAAGATATAATTGTCAGCTTGAATCGTCTTATTACAATAAATGAAAACAGCAAATATAACCGAAACCACTATCAGCGCAAATATACCAAATAATACTTTTCGGAATATTTTGTTGAATTTTCCAAACAACCCCCTCCTTTAACAGCCTAATACCCGTTCACGTTCAAACGTCGTAATTCAATTACAATATAGACAAAACTCCTAATTCTGTCAATCCATTGTGTTTCAAATAATAATTATGCGCCTGATAGTTATACCTTACTTCTCTACTATTAGAATCTATCCCATTTTTAAATACTATGGCCCTATATGACGTTTCATTTCATACTATAGTTCTATTTTGGTTAATCCAATGAGAGCTTGTTCTGACCTTGTTGAATTGGAAGATATAGTTTAAAGCCGTGAAACCCTCCCTCAGATGCTTTGGTAATATGTTCTTCCAACCATTGATGCTCCCCATATTGGTATTGCTGATTCTCTGCTAACCAATAATGCAGTTTTCTCCACACTTCATCTAGATTAGATTTTTCTCCGTAAGTAGCAAAAGCTGTTGCATACAATCCACCTTCAAAATTTTTAATACTTATATCACCTTGAATCCTATCTTTAACACAATCATCCTCTTGATTCTCTATCATAATCCAGGCTTCATAACCAAATTCAGATTTCTTCTTAGAATATGGATTGTTAAACCCAAAATATCTTGTATGTGGTGGTACATGCAATTCATTATCAATCATAAATTTTCCAAGTTGTCTAGTCGTAGGCAGTTTATGTACATTACCAAACTTATTTTGATACTCATAAGTCATTTGCCACTGGATCAATTTATTCCAAACTTTAGTGATGATTCTCTCTTGTTCCTCTCCATTACTACTCAATCGTATATTATCAGTATATTGATGATAGGTAGCAACACTCATTGGCTTCAGTTCTTCAATGGCTACCGATAATGATTTTCCATCTTCTATATAATTCTGAATAAGGAACGGCGGATAAAAACCTGTCAATTCTCCTCTTTCTCGATACTTTAGTGGCGAAATTCCAAAGTACCCTGTAAATGACCTATTAAAGGTCTGTTGTGAACTAAATCCATAATCCAATGCAATATCGATAATTTTCTTTTGTGTGCTTATAAGTTCCTCTGCTGCACACGACAATCTGCGCTTACGAATATAAAATGACATTGATTCTCCTACAACCTGCATAAAGATTCGATAAAACTGAGGATATGAATAATAAGTATTCTCGAGGACCTCATCAATTAACATCTTTTGTTTCAAGTTAGTTTCAATATAGACTAAGCTCTGATTAATTTTTTTTATGTAATTATCTTTCATACTATTTACCTCCAATTCTTTTATATGATCATCATAATCTCCTCCAATTCAAATTTCTTTGCATTTTCTATCTTTTTTCATAGCTTGATCCCATCTACAGTTTATTTTAACATAGGGTTTGTCAAAATTATCAAGGAAAAAATCAGGATTGTTTTATTTCTTTTAGATAAAATGATTCCTAATTTTATTGTTTATTTTTTAAACAGTAAAACTCTCCCCAATTTATGGTATGGTTCACCACTATTAATCCTATATTACAATTATTCTCTCTCCAAGTGTCCAAAAGGTGCCCATCCTCTTTCTTCAATTTCACAAACCTGAACTTACTTACACATACTTACACATATCTCTTTCCCTATGTTGACGGGCAGTAACCTGCCAACCATTGCACAAAAGTCTATTTCTCCTCATTCAAGCCTCTTTTCCCCAGTCTTTCCTACACAAAAAGGACCAAGTATTTCTACTTGATCCTCTTCTTTCTTCATGCAGTTGACGGGACTTGAACCCGTACCCAGTTTAACCCAGACTAGATCCTTAGTCTAGCGCGTATGCCAATTCCGCCACAACTGCATAATTGTTCGCCATCGTTTAGCGAACAATAGAAATTATATCATCCCTAACTAAGAATTGCAACCCTTTTTTAAAGAAATTTCGATATAAAATATATCTATCCTCCCCTATTTTTAACACTTAGGCTCTATTTCTTCTTTCTTACACAAGCATCAAAAGTATCCCGCATTGCCGGGTTATTGATTAACCTTCCATGGTAATCAAATCGTGAGCCATGGCAGGGGCAATCCCAAGTCAGGTCATTCGGGTTCCATTCCAGACTGCATCCTAAGTGAGGACATTTCGTTGAAACGAAGAAATAATTATCCTGATTGTCACGGTAAACTCCTACGCGCTGTCCGTCATGATGGATGACTCCGGCTTCCCCTTTCTGAATCTCTTTTAGAGCATCATGAGATATTTTCAAGTATTCTTTTAGTAAGCTTTTGGTAATAATCCCCGTATCCTTAAGAAATGTTCCGGTGCCTGAAAGCATAAGCCTTCTCGGATCAAACACCTTCCGATATTCATTCTTCCTTCCCATGATCATATCGCTTAAAATCATCGCCGCCGCCATGGAACCACTCATTCCCCATTTATTAAACCCCGTAGCCACGTAGATATTTTTTGTGTTTACAGAATATCTTCCAATATAGGGAACCGAATCCGGGGTCATACAGTCCTGATTAGACCATGCGTATTTGATCCTATAATTAGGAAACCATTGCCCTGCCGCTTTCTCAATCCTCGCATAGGCATCCAGCGGGTTATATTCTCCGGCTCTATGAGAGCTGCCCCCGAAGATCAAATAATCCTTATAGTTACGGAAAGTAAATCCCTGCGGATCGGCATCCAGATACATTCCGTCCAATTGAATCTTAGCATTCCTATCATCGGTCTCCAGTGCCATTAAGTATTCCCGCTCTTGGTGAAGCCGCAGAAAATAATAGCCGGGCACATTAATGAATGGATAATGCGTAGCTATCACGATTTTTTTTGCCTTGACGCTGCCTTTCTCCGTTTTAATAACTCCATTTGATAGAATTTCGGTTACTCTTGTTTTTTCATATATGGTTAATTTCTCCGCTATAGCATCCAGGAATTTGAGCGGATGAAATTGGGCCTGATCATCGAATCGGATCGCTGCTTTTACCTGGAAGGGCAGCGCTGTTTCTTTACTGTATCTTACCGGAAGCCCTAATTTTTTTGCCGCTTCCAGCTCTTGCCTGATCCGCTGCTCATTCTCCGTGGTATAAATGTAATTCGGTCGAATTTCGTAATCACAATCAATCTGCAATTGCTCAATAATTTCTCCATATTTATCCAATGCATGCTGATTTGCCCATGCATACTCTCTTGTACGTTCCTCTCCCTTATACATCATCAGCTTATGATAAATAAGTCCATGCTGGGAGGTTATTTTAGCGGTTGTTCCCTTTGTCATGCCGCTTCCGGCCTCATTGCACTCCAATACAACAACAGACATCCCCCGGCTTTGTAGTAGATATGCTGTTAGAATTCCTGCCAGGCCGGCTCCAATGACCGCCACCTCTGTACTGATATCCTCTTGAAGGGAAGGTCTCGGAATCTTATTCTGCCTGTTCTCATCCGGTTGCTCATAACGATACTGTTCCTGTACCCATAGAGATTCCTTATGCTCTTTTCCGCTCTCACCAAAAGTCCCGTTTTCTTTCCAAACTGTTTCCATGCTATTCACCTCAAGGCTATATTTTCCATAATCATAAGAAATTATTCTTAGAGGCGAATAGTTTTGCAATTAAAAAACGGTTACTTCAAAAATTTAAATTTCGAAGCAACCATAAAAAATAAAATGAATAAATGCACCGTTTATGCTAATCCTTGTTACCTGCCCATAAGCCAAATCATTTGTCTGTAACAAGAAAGAGTTTACCTTGGCACATTCTCGCGCCGAGCGCGGTTGGCAAAGCCAACATATACCTAACGTGCGAGTGCGTATCCTGCACAGAATGCTTTTTATGTTATAGGTAAACTCGGAGAACTTTCCTATAACGATTCGAGTGTCAAAAGCCTTCCTGACAAATGGGCTTCATCAATTTGCACAAATCAAGGTAAAACTTAAGTAATAGGAAACAATATTTTACTGAGCAACTGTTTGAAGCCGTTGGCACTTAGACTGGACTTAGACCACGTATTTTGTGGTCTTATGTACCATTACGTACTTCAATCCAAGTACTGTGTTTTATGCAGTGCTTTGTGAGACAACGTGTTGCGAATGAAATATGCTTCCTATTACTTATCAATACATCAATTGTGCAAATTGATGAAGTTAGCTTTATAAATCGGCTCTTGACATTTGAATCCTATAACATAAAATAACTCCCCGAGTAGGGCTCGAACCTACAACATCACGGTTAACAGCCGTGCGCTCTACCATTGAGCTATCGAGGAATATGCAGTAATTTTAATACTTAAAAATGAAGATGTCAATACTAAAAAAGATTTTATTTCATTTTATACAGTTTACATAAATAACATTTTTATTTTTGTATTGAAATTAAATTTTATCTATGTTATAATCTAATTCGTTCCGTTAGTTGACAAGATCAATCGGCAAATCAATTTGCCTGTCAGGAAACAGGAATATGCAGTTGTGGCGGAATTGGCATACGCGCTAGATTCAGGTTCTAGTCCGGGTTAACTGGGTGAGGGTTCAAGTCCCTTCAACTGCATTACTAAAAAGCCTTGTAAACATACATTTACAAGGCTTTTATTGTATAGTAAATTGCGTCCTATACGGCAAAAAACGCTCCGCTAAGGATGCACACTCGCGTGTAAGGTATTTATCTGCCTGCGGCAGAACGCGCTCGGCGCGAGAGTTTGCCAAGGCAAACTCTTTGTTACTTGGAAAATGGCTGCTTTTATACAGCCATTATAAGAAGGAGCATCAGACTTTATTTTGAATTGCAGGAAGCTTCATAAACAGAGGTCTCCCGGAAATCCCCGGTTCCGTCATGGAATATGGATTTAAAATAACATCCAGCTGCTCTTTTGTAAGCAAACCGTCTCTTAGAATCAAATCTCTTATGGAAGCACCGGTCTTGATTGCTTCCTTTGCCACAATGGCTGCTTTCTCATAACCGACAAAGGGACAGATTGCGGTAATTATACCTACACTATTCTCCACCATGTTCCGGCAATATTCCACATTTGCCGTAATCCCGGTAATGCAATTGTCAACCAGAGTACGAACAGCATTCGTCAGGGTTTCTATGGATTGGAATAAATTGTTGAATATAATCGGCTCAAAAGCATTGAGCTCTAACTGGCCTGCTTCGGCTGCCATCGCGATTGTCATATCATTACCGATAATATTAAATGCTACCTGGTTTACAACCTCTGGAATAACCGGATTCACCTTTCCCGGCATAATGGAGGAACCATTTTGCTTTTCAGGAAGATGGATTTCGCCAAAGCCTGTTCTTGGACCGGAGGACATAAGTCTTAAATCATTGGACATTTTAGACAGATTCACTGCACAAGCTTTTACTATTCCCGATACAAAGGGATATCCGTCAAGGTTCTGCGTTGCATCAATCAGATCATAAGCCTGCACCAGGGGTAACCCTGAGATCAATGCAATATTTTTCACTATTTTCTGACAATACTGAATATCTGCATTTAAGCCAGTTCCAACAGCAGTGCCTCCCATATTTAATTTGCTCATTTCCTGCTTTGCACTCTCAAACCGTGCAATATCCCTGCGTATTGCGGTACTATATGCCCTGAATTCCTGACCCAGCCGAATCGGTATGGCATCCTGCAACTGGGTTCTTCCCATTTTTATAACATCATCGAATTCCTCCGATTTTTTTACCAAAGCTTTATATAAGCGTTCCAGTTGCTGCCCGGCTTTATCTAATAGTTTTATAACCGTTATTCTGCCGCAGGAGGGGAATACATCATTTGTTGACTGCCCATAATTCACATGATCATTTGGATTAACAATCGTGTAATTACCTTTCTCGCCGCCTAGTATTTCAATCGCGCGATTGGCAATTACCTCATTGACGTTCATGTTTAAGGATGTCCCCGCGCCTCCCTGAATTGGATCCACGATGAACTGGTCAAGCATTTTACCTGCTATAATTTCATCACATGCTTTAACAATGGCATCCGTCCTTTTTTTGTCCAGATGTCCTATTTCATAATTTGTTATAGCGGCAGCTTTTTTTATTTGAGCGGCACTCGCAATTAATTCCGGATGCATCTTCGTGCCGGTAATATTAAAATTTTCTACTGCTCGTAAGGTCTGTACTCCGTAGTAAGCATCCAATGGGACTTCCTTCGTTCCTATGGAATCATGTTCTGTTCTAAATTTTTTTGTTTTGTCAATTTTCGTCATACATTTTTCTCCATTTTATTTATATTTTCCCTTGTTTTTATTATAGTTTTCCCCTATGATAGAATCAAATATATATATCTATATATCACTTATAGATTTTAAGTTATATCACAGGGGAGATTTTTTATGTTTCAAGGCAAGGAATACGTTTATGAAGTATATAAGACAAGAAGCTTTTCTAAGGCAGCAGCCAACCTTTACATTTCACAGCCTTCCTTAAGTGCTACTGTTAAAAAAATAGAGCAGCGGATTGGGTCACCGATTTTTGACCGCAGTACGAATCCGATCCGGCTTACCGAATGCGGGCAGAAATATATTCAATATATTGAACGCATTTTCGATATGGAAAGTGAATTTCAGAAGCAAATGAACAATTTATCCGAGCTTCGTACCGGCAATCTTACCATAGGCGGAAGCAATTTGTTTTCCTCTTATATCTTACCTCCGCTGCTTACTGCGTTTATGAAGAAATATCCGCTGATTCATATCAATATAATAGAAGCAAATACGAAATTGTTAGAGAAAGCACTATTTACGGGAAATCTCGATTTAATAATTGACAATTACCAGTTTCCGGAGACGATATACAGCCATCATCATTTTTGCCGGGAGCATCTACTTCTCGCGGTACCGACAGGCTTCCCCTCAAACAGCAGCCTGATCGACAAGCAGTTATCCGCACAGGATATCTACAATAATAAGCACTTAAAAGCGTCTACTTCTTTTGTTTCCTTAATGGAATTCAAGGAAGAGCCCTTTATATTGCTGCGCTCCGGTAATGATACAAGGGAACGCTCCGAACGGCTATTTAAAGAAGCTCAAATCACGCCGAATATTATACTTGAGTTGGATCAGCAGGTCACTGCCTACCATGTCGCCTGTTACGGTATGGGCATAACGATTATTTCAGATACCTTAATCAAAAAGGTACCCGCCGATGATCGTGTTGTTTTTTATAAATTAGAGGAATCTATCGCTGCTAGAAATATTTATTTTTATCGCAAAAGCACCAAATATGTTACACGCGCTATGGAAGAGTTTCTTAAATTATCCTGTCAGGATGCGAATACGATACCATCCGAAAAAGTAACAAATTAAAGCATAATTGATTTGAGTGTCAAATCCCTCATGCGTTTGCCGCACCACTATGAATGAAAACTGGTTACTGACACTTTTTGGTTTATTAGTTACTTTATTTTGGTTATAATCAATACCATACAGTAGTGAGATCGAAGCTTTATTGA
>SVEA01000114.1 GCA_015057615.1 Lachnospiraceae bacterium
CTTAACAAATCGTCTTCATCAATTTGCACAAATCAAGGAAAAACTCAAGTAATAGGAAACCATATTTTAATGCGCAACTGTTTGAAGTCGTTGGTACTTAGATCACGTATTTTGTGGTCTTATGTACCATTACGTACTTCATTCCAAGTACTGCGTTTTTTGCAGTGCTTTGGGAGCAATGTGTTGCGAATGAAATATGCTTCCTATTACTTATCAATACATAAATTGTGCAAATTTATGAAGTTAGTTCTATAAATCGGCTTTTGACCCTCAAATCTCGTCCGATAAATTCTGTACCACTGCGGTCAGTTCATTATTATCTTCATCGATTAATATGGTATCCTCGGCATGCACCTGGTCGCTCAGAATTAGCCTTGCACTTAAAGTCTCCACATTCTTTTGCAGGAAACGCTTCAGCGGTCTTGCACCATATGCCGGATCAAATGCCATATCCGCAATATATTCTTTCGCACGGCCAGTCAGAGCAACCTTAATTTCACGGTCGGACAGCCGTTTATTTAAATCCACCATCAAAAGGTTTATGATAGCCGCAATATTGTCCTTCGTCAAAGGCTTAAAGAGGATGATTTCATCCAACCGATTTAAAAATTCCGGGCGGAAGGCGCTGTGCAGATCATTCATAACAAGATTCCTGCACTGCTCACTGATCTCACCATTCTCTTCAATTCCATCCAGCAGGTAGCGGGAGCCTATATTGGAGGTCATAATAATGATGGTATTCTTAAAATCAACCGTTCTTCCCTGGGAATCTGTAACCCTTCCATCATCAAGAACCTGCAAAAGCACATTAAACACATCCGGATGCGCCTTTTCCACCTCATCAAACAGAAGAACGGAATAAGGTTTCCGTCTTACTGCCTCGGTCAGCTGACCGCCTTCCTCATAGCCGATGTATCCGGGAGGCGCTCCGATCAGTCTGGCAACCGAGTGCTTCTCCATATATTCGCTCATATCAATACGAACCATATTCTGTTCCTTGTCAAATAAGCTTTCCGCCAACGTCTTTGCAAGCTCTGTCTTACCAACTCCGGTAGGTCCCAAGAACAGGAAGGAGCCGATTGGCTTTGTCGGATCCTTAATTCCGGCTTTGGAGCGAAGAATCGCATCCGATACCTTTTCTACCGCTTCCTCCTGCCCTACGACCCGTTTGTGAAGCTCTTCGCTTAAATGGAGCGTCTTATTCCTCTCGCCCTCGGTCAGTTTGGTTACCGGAATGCCGGTCCATCTGGAGACGATTTTCGCAATCTCCTCCTCACTGACATTCTCATGCACCAGCATATTATCTTCCAGCTTCAGCCGTTCTTCCTCCGCCTTTAGCTGCCGCTGCAACTCCGGAAGCCTGCCGTAT
This sequence comes from Lachnospiraceae bacterium, assembly GCA_015057615.1. Lineage (GTDB taxonomy): Bacteria > Bacillota > Clostridia > Lachnospirales > Lachnospiraceae > Mobilitalea. Next base: position 1,370 of record SVEA01000114.1, read on the forward strand.
TTTAGCTCTGCTGCTTTATTCAGATCATAGTTACGCTCCGCCAGCTGGATTTCATTGTTCAAAGTCTCCAGGGAGCTGCGAAGTCCCTGCACCTTCTCTACGGACGCTTTCTCACTATCCCATCTTGCTTTCGCCGAAGCAAAGCTTTCTTTTAGCTCTGCCAGCTCCTTCTGCAAATCATTCAGCCGCTCCATGCTGAGACGGTCACTTTCCTTTTTGAGCGCCGCTTCCTCAATCTCGAGCTGCATGATCTTTCTCTTTAAATCATCCAGTTCCATAGGCATGGAATCCAATTCTGTCTTAATAAGGGCACATGCCTCATCGACCAGGTCAATCGCTTTATCGGGAAGGAAACGGTCCGAAATGTAGCGATTTGACAATACCGCCGCACTAACGAGGGCTCCGTCCGTAATCTTGACCCCATGGAATACCTCATAACGTTCCTTTAATCCACGTAAAATAGAGATCGTATCTTCCACGGTCGGCTCCTCCACCAGCACCGGTTGGAATCTACGCTCGAGGGCTGCGTCCTTTTCAATGTAGAGACGGTACTCATTTAAGGTCGTTGCTCCGATACAATGCAGCTCACCTCGTGCCAGCATTGGTTTCAACATATTACCGGCGTCCATGGATCCTTCCGTCTTACCAGCGCCGACGATCGTATGCAGCTCATCAATAAAGAGGATGATCTGTCCGTCGCTCTTTTTTACCTCTTCCAGTACTGCCTTTAACCGTTCCTCGAATTCACCGCGGTATTTTGCACCGGCAACAAGTGACCCCATATCAAGCGCAAATAGCATCTTATTCTTCAATGCCTGCGGCACATCTCCACGAACAATCCTCTGTGCCAGACCCTCGACAACGGCAGTTTTACCGACCCCTGGTTCACCGATCAGAACCGGATTATTCTTCGTCTTCCTGGATAGGATACGGATCACATTACGAATCTCACTGTCCCGTCCGATGACCGGATCCAGCTTCTGCTCCTTTGCTCTTGCAACCAGATCATATCCATATTTTTCAAGGGTGTCATAGGTTGCCTCCGGATTGTCACTTTCCACCTTCTGGTTTCCCCGTACCGACTGTAACGCTTTTAAAAACCCATCCCTGGTAATGCGAAAATCCTTAAAAAGCTGTCCCACCTCTCTATTCGGGTTTTTCAGCATGCTGAGGAACAAATGCTCCACCGATACATAGGAATCTCCCATGGCTTTTGCTTCATTTTCTGCATAGATCAATACTTTATTCAAACCATTACTGATGTAAATCTGCCCTCCGGACACCTTAGGGCGCTTTCTTAACAGCCCCTCTACCTGTGCGGTAAATACATCCGTATTAATTTCCATCTTTTCCAATAATTTTTTGATTAAACTGTCTTCCAAGGAGAGCAGGCTGTAAAGCAGGTGCTCCACATCGATCTCCTGATGGCTGTAATCATAGGCGATCTTTTCACAATCCTGTACAGCACGCATGGAATTCTGAGTAAATTTATTAATATTCATCGCAGTTTCCTCCTTTATGATGAATTTGTAATCCCATAATAGTAGAACGGAATGAGGAAGTATAAGCTTCTCATGGCTTCCGATTGGAACATAAGGCCATGAACCTGTTTTTTGTCCATGGTATAGCATAAGTATCTTCCTGCTTTTCTATTATCGAAATCACCTGTTCTATAACCACTATAACACTTGTGAATGGAAAGTCAATACCTTTTTGCATTAAAACTGTCCCGGTCAGCAGACAATCCCATATCTAAGCATAGAAAATGCTCCCCTATGCAGCAGACCGTTTCCTCTACGAAACGACCGGCTGCACAGAGGAGCTGTCCGTATCTAAAATATCTTTTATTTATTATCGGTACTATAATAAAAGTACTATATAATCTCTTCTATAATCAGATCATGCTCCTTCGAAAGGTCTACAAACGTATTCCCTACCCTTACCATCGGTTTCGCTAAGGACAGTTTGTTGATCATAACTACCTCCCCCTCACTGCCGTCACTGAGACGGACAAGGTTGTGCAGATAGGACTCGACGATCCGTTCCAGAAAAACCATCAGATACTTCAGATCGTATTTCGTAAATCCATCCAGTTCAAAACTTTCTACCACATCAAAGGGACAGAACGCCTTGCGGTAAGTACGGCTTGAGGTCATGGCATCATAGACATCCGCGATCGCAATGATCTTAGCGAACTCATGAATCTGGTTTGCGGCAAATCCGTTCGGATATCCGGAGCCATCCTGTCTTTCGTGATGCATTAAAGCCGCATACTTGATACTGATATCAACCGATTGATCCTTTAATACCTGGAACCCCTTAATCGTATGGGTTTTCATGATCTCATACTCATGCGTATCCAGTTTTCCCGGTTTATTTATAATCTCTCTTGCTATCAGCATTTTCCCGATATCATGCAGCAACCCCGCGAGAGTGAGATTCTTCGTATCCTCCTTGGATAATTTCAGCCAGCCGGCAAATATGCTGCAAATCAAGGATACATTCATACTATGTACGTAGGTCAGATCATCATAGTTTCGAATTCCATGAAGCATTTCCATAATATGTGCTCCGTTCCTGCCTTCCTTGATAATCCGGTTCGTATCCGCAAGTAATTGATCGACATTGATTTCTTCTACCCCGCGGATAATTCCATTAAAATTATCCTCAACCCTATGCACCGTCTCTACATAGGTACGGTTAAATTTCTTAAACTCCTTTGAGCTTCGCAGTGTATCGATGTACGATTCCTCCTGTACCTCTTCTGCCTTTGGTTTCAGATAAACATTAAGACCAAAGATATTATAAAATTGCAGCCTTGTAATTAGTGCCTGCTGAATAAACCCAAAGCCATTGATTCTACTGACTTTTTAGGCATTTTGTGGTAGAATAAGTGCAAGGATTTTAAATGAAATATTACATTTTTCTTGCACTTTATGTGAAATTCACCATGAAAAGAGGCCGA
>SVEA01000115.1 GCA_015057615.1 Lachnospiraceae bacterium
CGACCGTGGCGATCTATGTATTAGGTATTGCATGGATGGATCAGGGAATCGAAGGAATTACGGTTGGTGTATTAATTGCAATGACCGGATACATCGGGCGGTTCTGGGCTCCGGTTAATACCCTGGCAAGTTTCTACAATTCGCTGTTAACCGCTGTTTCCTATCTGGAAAGAATTTTTGAGACGATAGATGAGCCGGTTCTGGTTAAGGATTGTGAGGGGGCGGTCGAAATGCCTCCGATCAAGGGCGAGGTAGAATTTAAAAATGTATTTTTCAGCTATGAGGATGGCGTTCCGATTTTAAGTGATATCAACTTTAAGGCGCAGGTCGGGAACAGCTTTGCAATAGTAGGACCGACGGGTGCAGGAAAGACAACGATCATTAACCTAATCAGCCGCTTCTACAATCTGGATTCCGGCGTGATTACCATTGATGGGGTAGATATCAGCAAGGTTCAGATCAAATCCCTTCGTAAGCAGATGGGAGTTATGCTTCAGGACAGCTTTATCTTTTCCGGTACGATTATGGATAATATCCGGTATGGTAATATGGAAGCCACGGATGAAGAGGTTATTGAGGCAGCGAAGACGGTTCGCGCACATGATTTTATTGTGGAATTAGAGCGAGGCTATAAAACGGAGGTAAATGAACGTGGCTCCAGACTTTCGGTAGGACAGAGACAGCTGATCAGCTTTGCAAGAGCGTTACTGGCAGATCCGAAGATCTTAATACTGGATGAAGCAACCTCCAGTATTGATACCGAAACAGAGATCCTGCTTCAGGAAGGACTGAGTAAGCTTCTTGCCAACCGAACCTCCTTTATCATTGCCCACCGGCTTTCAACGATTAAAAACTCCACCTGCATCATGTATGTGGACGGTGGCAGAATTGAAGAGATGGGCACCCATGAGGAATTGCTGGAGATGAAAGGCAAGTACCATGAACTATATATGTCACAGTATAAATTCCTTGAGGAATAATAGGATATGAGTTCGAAAAGCGTTCTTAACAAATCGTCTTCTTCAATTTGCACAAAGCAAGGTAAAACTTAAGTAAAGGAGATAACAGGTTGAAAATGAAATATGTTCCTATTACTAGTCAATACATAAATTGTGCAAGTTGATAAGGTGGTTTATAAATTGGCTTTGACAATTGCATAAAAAAGGTGAAAGTATCAGCAGGCAGGTCAAATTGCTATGCTGATACTTTTTTACGGAAGTATATGAATTGACACAGGAAGCTGTAAACTTTACCACTGTACGAATTTGTGCTAATGGCTTACAATAAGGATTAGCAATTGAGTTTCGTAATTACCTATTACAATAAGGATAATAAAGAGACAGAAGGAGTTCATACATGTCCTATGATTATAAAGAAATAGTACCGTTTCTGCTTAACTGGTTTGATTATAATGCTCGTATTCTTCCCTGGAGGGAGAACCCCCAGCCTTACTATGTCTGGATTTCAGAGATCATGCTCCAGCAAACAAGGGTAGAGGCGGTAAAGGGATATTTTTATCGTTTTACCGAGGTGATACCGGATATCGAAGCGTTGGCTCGGATCGAGGATGAAAAATTGATGAAGCTCTGGGAAGGGCTTGGCTACTATAATCGGGCACGAAATTTAAAGAAGGCGGCGCAGTTTATTCTAAATGATTATAACGGAGAACTGCCATCCGATTATAAGGAACTTCTTAAGCTGCCAGGAATTGGGGTTTACACCGCCGGAGCGATTGCATCTATCGCGTTTGGAAAGCCGGAAGCAGCCATCGATGGCAATGTCCTGCGTATTGGGAAAAGAATTGCCGGGAGCCTTGACGATATTACCAAGGAAAGTGTTAAGAAAGAATTATCGGAGGATTTTAAACGGATCATACCAAAGGACCGGCCAGGGGACTTTAATCAGGCACTGATGGATCTTGGCGCGGGGATATGCCTGCCAAACGGTAAACCCCTATGCGGGCAGTGTCCAGTTATGCATCTTTGCCAGGCATACCATAAGGATATGGTAATGCAGATTCCGGTGAAACCACCGAAGAAGGAAAGAAGAATTGAAAAACGCACCATACTTCTTATGGAATGTGAGAACGGATACCTGATTCATAAAAGAGCTTCCAAAGGACTTCTGGCAGGACTCTGGGAGCTTCCCGGAATCGAGGAAAAGCTGTCTGCTGCGAAGCTTCGTAAGGTACTGGAAGAGGAAGGGCTAAGGATTGCTTCCATAGAATCGCTGGGTAGTGCCAAGCATATTTTTTCACATCTGGAATGGCATATGGCAGGCTACCATGTGGTAATGCAGGAAATGCCAAGGAAATATCTTCAGAATACTTCCTATGTTATGGCGGACGCGGCGGAGCTAAAGTCCGCCTATACGCTTCCTTCTGCATTTGCTGCCTACACGAAGGGATTATGGTAGTTAGAAATTTAGTTACTGTTCACACGCACCATGTATACCAAGTTATGATTTCGTCAAATGTATCCGAATCGGAGACGCTTTCGCTTAGTTGCATTACGTAGCGGTACATAAGGCTCCAAAATACGGAGCCAAAGTACCAACGAATGCAAATACTCCTGATCGGATATTATTTGTCGAAATCATATGATAGGCTTTGCTCATGTGTGAACAGTAACGAAATTTTCTTTAAAACAAAGATATTTTATATTGGAGAGAAGAAAAAAATATGTTATGATAATAATCGGTAGGAAAGCGGTAAATCATGGAATATAGTAAATAAAATCCTAGAAAAACTGCCAAAGTACCATAGAAGTTGCATGGTACCGTGGATGATATATAAATTTATAATTTAAGTGTCAAAAGCCGATTCATAATATGAACTTCATCAATTTGCACAATTTATGTATTGATAAGTAATAGGAAACATAGTTCATTCGCAACACGTTGCTCCCCATAGCATTGCAAAAAACGCAATACTTGGATTGAAGTACGTAATGGTACATAAGACCACAAAATACATGGATCTAAGTACCACGACTTCAAACAGCTGCACATTAAAATATTGCTTCCTATTATCCGGGTTTTTATTTAATACAAATTGAGAAGACGATTTGTTAGGAGGACTTTTGACCTTAGATCCAATCTTGATTGAATTATAAAGCGTATACGGTTGCGCGGAAATGAGGAGAGATATGAGAAAGCAAGGAGTGTTATGCTTAGGTTTTATAATAATGATTCTGGGAGGCTGCAGTAATCGAAACAAAATGGATGAATTTATTCCTACACCGACGCCTGCGCCGACTCCCATCGTGGATGAGAATGAGGCTCCGGAGGAAACAACGGGTGAGACAGATACCCCTCTTGAAGAATTGGATTTAAGTACCGTTGAGACGACACCGAAATATGTTAAAATGGAAAAATACGGGTCAACACTGAATGTCCGGTCAACACCCTCCACCGACGGCGATGTTATAGGATCCCTGGTACATAGAGAAAAAATTGATGTGATCGAAATTAAAGATGGTTGGGCTGCATTTATCAGCGATCACAAGATTAAATATGTAAAAGCAGATTATCTGGTAGATGATAAACCGGATTTCCTGGAGCCTCCGGCAGCCACCCCGACTCCGGTTCCGACGGCGGCTCCGACGGTGAAACCTACGAAGGCGCCGAAACCTACAAAAGCGCCAACGCCTGTTCCGGAAGAAGAACCGACTCCGAGTCCGGAAGATGCGGAAGATGAAGATTAAAATATTATTCCTATTACTTAAGTATTCCATTGATTTATGCAAATTAACGAAGCTGGTTTGTTAGGATGGCTTTTGACACTCAAATCAATATTTGGTAAGGAATAAATGTCTCACAAAAAGGGCTATGGCACCTTTTTCGATAGCATATTGGCTATGGAAGGGAGCAATAGCCCTTTTTTTAGATTCAATCCTGTATGAAATCAATAAATTTCTTCATAGAGTCACTGAGAAAGGAATTTTTATGATAGGTAAATCCAACCTCCCTTTTGTGGACCGGGATTTTCAGCGGTATTTGTATTAGGGTCCCAGTCTCCAGCTCCGGCAGTACGAATTCTTTGATCACACAGGCAACGCCTAAGCCGGTCTTGGCAAATTCAATAAGTAAATCCATATTTGTGACTTCAAGGATATGATTTGGTTCGATTTCATTTTCCAGAAAGTATTGATTAATATATTTGCGGGTCACATTCTCCGGATCTAAGAGCATGATATTCGCAGTAGAGAAGATATCTTCACTATCCTGTTCTCGGAGCTTTAAATTATCCAGATAATCCGGAGTTGCGACAAAGATATCTTCAATTCCTCCCAGAGAATAGAATTGGAATGCTTTTTCGTTGTCGGGCTTTGCAACCAAACCAATATCCAGCGTGTTTTTTTCCAAACGTTTTAACGTATGATAGGTAGACTGGCTCTCGATGGTTATCTTAATATGGGGATTTTGCCTTACAAATTCCTTGAGGTAGGGGAGCAGCAGATATTTGCACAAGGTGGTGCTTGCCCCGATCTTTAAATGTCCGATTCCAAGCTCATTGATTTTCTGAATACTGTCCTCTGCCTGCTGTATCGTATGGAATGCGTTACGGGTATGCTCGTAGAGAAGTCTGCCTTCCTCCGTAAGCTTTACACCTCTGGAGCTGCGGATGAATAGGATAACATTCAGATTGTCCTCTAAGGAGCTGATCGCTTTGCTGACGGCAGGCTGGCTTATATAGAGCTGCTTTGCTGCATGCGATATGTTTTCTTTTTCTGCAACGCAATTAAAGATATGGTATAAGGATAGATTTTGGTTCAAGAAACTCCCTTCTTTCCGTACAAATTTTTCTATTGCCATTTTTTCTCTTGCCGCATAACTTTCAGTTATAATATATATATTTAATATGTATTATAATTATAACAAACGATATGGTAGAATGGCAATAGAAATTAGAAAACTCCCTCAAGAAACGAGGGAGTTTTACGGGCACGGAAAGGAGAAATGCAATGGCATATCATATTACGGTAATTCCCGGTGACGGTATCGGACCTGAAATTGTGGCAGAAGCGAAAAAGGTTCTAAACCGAGTGGGTGAAAGATTTCATCATCCATTTACCTATACAGAAATTCTTATGGGAGGAGCATCCATCGATGCTGCCGGGGTACCTCTGACGCAGGAAGCATTGGAAATTGCAAGAGGGAGTGATGCGGTGCTTTTGGGAGCGGTCGGAGGCGAGGTCGGACAGACGAATTGGTACCGCCTTCCGCCCCATTTACGACCAGAGGCAGGACTGCTGGCTCTTCGAAAGGGGTTGGGGCTGTTTACCAATCTTCGGCCGGTGGTCTTGTTTGATGAGCTAAAGGGAGCCAGTCCGCTAAGGAAAGAGATTGTCGGTGATGGATTTAACTTTCTTGTGGTAAGGGAACTGACCGGGGGGATTTATTTTGGGGAGCGGAAAACCGTCGAGGAAAATGGCATCCAAAAAGCGACGGATACCCTGGTCTATGATGAAAAGGAGATTGAACGAGTTGCCAGGTGGGCATTTATAATAGCAGATAGGCGAAGGCAGAAGGTCTGCAGTGTGGATAAGGCGAATGTCCTTGATTCCTCCAGGCTATGGAGACAGGTAGTAGAGAAAGTCGCGCAGGACTATCCGGAGGTAGAGCTATCCCATATGCTTGTGGATAATTGTGCAATGCAGCTGGTAAAG
>SVEA01000116.1 GCA_015057615.1 Lachnospiraceae bacterium
AATACTCGTGTATGCATTGATAAGTGCAACGTGAACGAGAGAACGAAGTTCTCGAGTTCTAATCTGCTTCAGGCATAGAAGTAACGAGCATATAGGAGTGTTTCCCTGAGCTCGCTCGGGGAAATACTCGTGTATGCATTGATAAGTGCAACGTAAAATAAGCGCAGTGATGTGTGTATGCGAAATCATTCATATATTAAGAGATATGTTGTAATTTAAGTTAAGAAAACAATACACTTAGAATGGATTGGGTCAGGTGATTAGATGTTTGCAGATAGAGCTGAAATATATATTCGGTCCGGAAAGGGCGGAGACGGCCATGTAAGTTTCCGAAGGGAAATGTATGTTCCCGCAGGAGGACCGGATGGTGGTGATGGCGGAAAAGGTGGAAATTTAATTTTTGAAGTGGATTTGGGATTAAATACCTTATCTGATTTCCGATATAAACGTAAATACAGTGCGGAAGACGGCGAAGAGGGCGGCAAGAAACGATGCTATGGTAAGAATGGAGCAGATTTGATTTTAAAAGTGCCGCTTGGGACGGTTATTCGTGAAAAGGAGTCCGGAAAAGTGATTGCTGATATGTCCGAGCCCGGCAAACAAGAAGTGATTTTAAAGGGCGGAAAAGGCGGAAAAGGAAATCAGCATTATGCCACTCCGACAATGCAGGTGCCAAAGTATGCGCAACCCGGTCAGAAAGCACAGGAATTAGATGTTATTCTGGAATTGAAAGTAATTGCAGATGTTGGTTTGGTCGGCTTTACGAATGTCGGTAAATCCACCTTACTATCCCGAGTTACCAATGCAAAACCTAAGATTGCAAATTATCATTTTACCACCCTTAGTCCGAATCTTGGTGTTGTGGATCTGAATGGCGGCGGTTTTGTTATTGCCGATATTCCGGGATTAATTGAGGGTGCCTCCGAAGGACTCGGTCTTGGTCATGAATTTTTGCGGCATATAGAGCGAACGAAGGTAATCGTTCATTTGGTTGATGCGGCATCTACCGAAGGCAGAGATCCGATTGATGATATTAACAAAATCAATGCGGAGCTTACCGCTTACAATCCGGAAATTATGAAACGACCGCAGGTGATTGCTGCAAATAAAATCGATGTATTATATGAAGAGGATGAACCACAGGTAATTCAGAAGCTTAAGGATACCTTTGAACCGCAAGGCATACCGGTATTTCCGATATCGGCAGTCAGCGGGAAAGGGGTAAAGGAGCTTTTATATCATGTAAAAGAAATGCTTGATCATTTGGATCAGACACCGGTTGTATTTGAGAGAGAATTCTTTCCGGAGGATATGGCAAATTCCAATGAGCCTTATACGGTTTGGAAGGAAGAGGAACATTTGTTTGTAGTAGAAGGACCAAGAATTGAGCGTATGCTTGGCTATACGAATTTGGATTCGGAAAAAGGATTCGAATTCTTCCAAAAATTCCTTAAGGAGAATGGAATCCTAGAGGAACTGGAGGCTCTTGGTATCGAAGAAGGCGACACTGTAAGAATGTACGGATTGCAGTTTGATTATTACAAATAATGAAGCCAATTTGTTAAGAATCCTTTTGACATTCAAATCATGATTATATATAAAATCTGCGTTTATAAACAGCAGGAAAGGAGTGCTTTATGACAACAAAACAGCGTGCTTATTTAAAAAGTCTCGCAATGGCTATGGACCCGATCTATCAGATTGGAAAGTCTACATTGACCCCGGAGTTGACCCAGGGAGTGTCAGATGCATTAGAAGCAAGGGAATTGATTAAAATAAATGTATTAAAAAATTGTATGACGGATGTTAAAGAAGTGGCACAGATCTTATCCGAGCGTACCCATTCCGAAGTGGTTCAGGTAATCGGAAGAAAGATTGTTCTCTATCGGGAATCGAAGGATAAGAAAAGAATTATATTACCATCAGATAAATAATCCGTTTTGATAGTGCTATAAGTCATCGTATGATTATGATAGAAATTAGAACAACTTATATATACGTTCCAATTTATGTTCCGCTTTTATATGACTTATCGTATGTTCATTTTTAATTACAAAGGATTCGTGTATATGCAGGAGGATGATAGGGATATGAAGAAAATAGGAATTATGGGAGGAACCTTTAATCCGATCCATAACGCTCATTTATTTTTAGCAGAAAATGCATATGAGCAGATGGGGCTGGATGAAATCCTCTTTATGCCTTCCAATCATCCGCCGCATAAGGACAGCCATGGGATTGTCTCCAAGGAGCATCGTAAAGTTATGATTCGCCTGGCAATACAGGACAATCCTCATTTTTCTTTATCGACGTTAGAGTTTGAGCGGGAAGGAACCACTTATACGGCAGATACGCTTACGATACTGAATAGAGAACAGCCAGATAACGAATTTTATTTTATCGTAGGTGCGGATTCCTTTTTTTCCTTACAGAATTGGAAAAATCCCAAACTCATTTTTCATTTATGTACGATGCTTGTATTTGGACGAGATCAGGTGGAAACGGCAAAGATGAAGGAACATCTAGAGTATCTGACAACCATTTTCCCGGAGGCAAGGATACGAATCCTGGATATGCCGACCATTCAAATTTCTTCAGCAATGATTCGGGAAAGGATTGCCTATCAAAAAAGTATAAGGTATTATGTGCCAAAGGATGTTATGGCATATATTAACGAGCATCATTTATATTCTGCAGTCACAAAGGAGTAAGCAAATGGAATTGGAACAGCTTAGAGAAAGCATGAAAATGGTATTAAAGGAAACTAGATATCAACATGTCCTTGGTGTAGAAGAGGTATCAATCGATTTGGCAGTCATTCATGGATGCGATCAAAGGAAGGCTGCGATTGCAGGAATTCTTCATGATTGTGCAAAGTATTTTACCGATGAAGAGCTCCTTAGCGAATGCACGAAATATAAGTTGCCGGTTACGGACGGAGAGAGAAAAAGTGTCTATCTTCTGCATGCCAAGGTAGGTGCGGCATGCGCAAGGGATAAATATGGAATAGAAGATGACGATATTCTAAATGCGATTACTTACCATACGACCGGCAGACCGGGAATGTCCTTGCTTGAAAAGATTGTATTTACCGCGGATTATATTGAACCGAATCGAAAGCCGTTACCAAGAATTGAAGAAATTCGTAAGGCTGCTTATGATCATCTGGATTTTGCAGTCTACCTGATTTTAGAAAATACCCTAGAGTACTTAAATAATGTCGGTACTTTTATTGATACCCGGACAAATGAAACCTATGCATATTATAAAAATATTGTTTGCGAATTGGATGCGGAAGGAAAAGCGAAAGAATTTTAAGTTTTTAAAACCGCATAGAAATGAGGAGAGCTATGGAAAATTCAAAAATCATGACAAAATTGGCATATCAGGCATTGGAAGAGAAAAAGGGAGAGGATATCCAAGTTATTGAGATTAAAGAAATCTCTATTCTTGCAGATTACTTTATTATTGCCAATGGTACCAATGCTTCCCAGGTGGATGCTTTGGTTGATAGTGTCAAGGAAACCTTGGCAGAACACGGCTATGAACCAAGAAGGATTGAGGGAGTTCGTTCCGCCAGCTGGATCTTATTGGATTATGGTGATTTGGTCGTACATGTATTTTCCAAGGAAGACCGTTTGTTTTATAATCTGGAACGTATCTGGAGAGACGGTAAAGCAATCTCGAAAGAAGAGCTAGAAGGATAATTGTTGTTCGGTAAGAATTTTATAATGAGAAGATATATTCCGAAGAGCCTATGACAGAAGAGCAGTAATATTTGTTATAGGCTCTTACTTTATATTTGTGCTTCCTATTCTTTATGTAAGTAAAGAATTCCCGCTATTTGCATGGGAGACTGGTCACTCACTTATTGAAACATACGGAATAAACCAATTACTTTTCCTAAGATAGAAAGTTCGGGAACAATAATAGGTTCCATGGTATCATTTTCCGGCTGTAACCGGTAATAACCGCTTTCTTTATAGAAAGTCTTAACCGTTACTTCGTCTTCAATCAGTGCAACAACAATATCACCATTCTTTGCAACAGATTGCTTCTGAACTAAGATTTTGTCACCTTCGAAGATACCTGCATTAATCATACTATTTCCTTTTACCTTAAGCATAAAGGTCTCTTCGTTAGGCATAAATTCAGAAGGAATAGGAAAGTAAGCTTCGATATTTTCCACTGCTAAGATCGGTTGACCTGCAGTTATCGTGCCAACCACCGGCACATTCACAAGCTCCCGTCTGGTTAAATTAAATTCATCGTCAATAATCTCAATCGCACGCGGCTTAGATGGGTCGCGGCGGATATATCCGTTTTTCTCTAATGTTTCCAAATGAGAGTGTACAGAAGAGGTTGATTTCAAATTAACAGCTTCACATATCTCACGAACAGCCGGTGGATAGCCTTTGTTAATAATCTGAGATTTTACGTATTCTAGAATTTCCTTCTGCTTATTACTTATCTTGCCATATCCCATAAGTATCAGCCTCCAATTCAAATTTTATTAATTCCTAAATAGTATAACATAATTGGATGAAAAATGCAAAACTAATGTTCTGAAAAACGAAAAAATGTTTGTAAAACAAAATGTATGTTCGAAAAAACTATTGACAAACAAATATATGTTCGATATAATGCCCGTAAAGAAACAAATGTTCGTATCATACGTTCGGACAAGATGGTGCATAACAGATTTCTCAATTATGATACGAAAGAGAAAAATGGAGAGGTGTAAGGTTATGTATAGAGTAATGTATCAAAGAAATATCGGTAATGGGAAGGAATTGTTACGCAGGAGAAGAGCTTTCCTGTTTGGTTTTGTACTTTTTGTTGTATTATCTTTCTTCTCAATCGTTTTTATTACAAAGACAGTTACCGCAGAAAGAGAAATGGATCGAGCAAAGAAGATCACCAGTGTGCAGATCAAGAAAGGGGATACCTTATGGAGTATCGCTAAGTCCTATATTTCTGATGAATACAATGATATCGACGATTATATAGATGAGATTAAAACGAGTAACGGTTTGTCCTCCGATACGATACATGCCGGGAATTATATTATTGTACCTTATTATACAGATGCGTCAAAGTGAGTATTTTAATAACTCAAACTTCGGTGCGGCTAAGCAAGGTCGCATAACTTAGCAGGTGGTAATCCTATCTGGTAAGGTTAAACTGAACACCAGTAGCAAGTCATGGATTTATAGCAGCAATGCTATAAATCAAGCGAAAGGGATTATATTACAATGGAGTTTCTTGTTTTTGTGCCAGGTATGTTATAATTGGAAAAGATAAACCATGGAAACCATGCTTTGTTTCATTGACATCACTTACGTTATATGCTATTATTCACCTGTTTTAATACTTAATTTACATAATACATACAAAGGATGGAATGGTTCATGGTTACATTACTAATAATAATTTACATATCTTTTATCAGTCTGGGGTTACCGGATTCCCTGCTGGGATCTGCTTGGCCTGCAATTAATGCAGATCTTGGTGTTCCGCTGTCGTACGCAGGTATAGTAACAATGATTATATCGGGTGGAACAATCATATCCAGCTTTCATAGTGAGAGGTTGATACGCCGATTTGGTACCGGACTTGTTACTGCAGTCAGTGTGTTAATGACCGCATTAGCATTGCTTGGTTTTGGATATTCGAAAAACTTCTGGTGGTTTTGCATCCTCGCAATTCCGCTGGGATTGGGCGGCGGTTCGGTTGACGCAGCGCTGAACAATTTTGTTGCATTACATTACAAGGCAAAGCATATGAGTTGGCTGCATTGCTTCTGGGGTATTGGGGCGGCGACGGGACCGATCATTATTTCCTCTTTCCTTAAGAAATCGGGAGGCTGGAGCTACGGATACCTGATTATCAGTGGAATACAGATCGTACTTACCATTGTTCTCTTTGTCACACTTCCTTTTTGGAAGAGAGCTGCCGCAGCAAATAATGAGATAGAGCTGGATGGGGAACCACATAAATTCACCGAATTGATTCGTATTCCCGGTGCAAAGTCTGCTTTAATAACCTTTTTTTGCTATTGTGCAGTCGAATCAACGACCGGATTGTGGGGAAGCAGCTATTTATTTGTAACCAAAGGAATATCGGCAGAAGTAGCTGCCAAAATGGTATCTTTATTCTATCTCGGGATTACGGGTGGTAGATTCTTATCCGGTTTTTTAACGATAAAATTTGATAATAAAACGATGATCCGTTTTGGGCAGATAGGCATTTTACTGGGGATAGCCATAATTTTATTACCCTTTGGCAATTTTACACTAGCTGCCGGATTTACAATGATTGGTCTTGGCTGTGCCCCGATTTATCCTTCTATCATACAAGAGACGCCAACAAGATTTGGTAAAGCATTATCGCAGTCATTTATTGGAATTCAGATGGCATTTGCCTATATTGGAGCAACCTTTATGCCACCGCTGTTTGGGGTGATTGCAGATAACACCAGTTTACTATTGTATCCGTTCTTTTTACTTGCAGTACTGGTATTGATGATCGTAAACTCCGAAATATTGAATAAGGTAACCGCTAAGTAAATTTTAACTTAAAAGGTAGAGGTACTAATTTAAGAATTTTAATACCGTAGCTGTTAAAAAGAAAGTATAAAGATGGTTCTATAAGAAAATATTCTATATTAATAAGAAAGGAATGGTATCCTATTATGAGAACGATGAAATTGGGTAAGAGTAATTTGGAAGTGCCAGTAATTGCAATTGGCTGTATGAGGATGAATTCGTTAACAAAGCAGGACGCAGAAAAATATGTTCGTGAGGCTCTTGAGCAGGGAGCGAATTTCTTTGACCATGCCGATATCTATGGCGGGGGTAACTGTGAAGAAATCTTTGCGGATGCCATTGCTATGAATTCCACAATAAGGGAAAAAATTATTTTACAGTCGAAATGTGGAATTGTGCCTGGAAACCGATTTGATTTCTCTAAGGAGCATATTTTAAAATCAGTAGACGGCATATTACAACGGTTAAAGACAGATTTTCTTGATGTGCTGTTACTACATCGTCCGGATGCCTTAGTTGAGCCGGAGGAAGTTGCCGAAGCCTTTGATCAGCTGGAGAGTTCCGGTAAGGTACGGCATTTTGGAGTTTCCAACCAGAATCCGATGCAGATAGAATTATTGCAGAAATCCTTAAACCAGGATATTATTGCAAATCAGCTGCAGTTTAGCATTACCAATGCAACCATGGTTTCCACAGGGATTAATGTAAATATGCAAAATGATGCTGCAATTAACCGGGATGGCAGTATATTAGATTTTTGCAGATTAAACGATATTACCATCCAGCCATGGTCCCCATTCCAGTATGGTTTCTTTGAAGGCGTTTTCCTCGGAAACAGTAAATTCCCGGAACTTAACCAGGTGATCGACCATATTGCAGACAAATACGGAGTTTCGAATACTACGATTGCCATCGCTTGGATTTTACGTCATCCCGCTCATATGCAGCCGGTTATTGGAACGATGAATATAAACCGAATGAAGGATTGCTGTAAAGCAGCTGATGTTACGATAACAAGAGAAGAATGGTATGAGATTTATCGTGCCGCAGGAAATGTATTACCTTAAATTTTCATTTGATTTAGCTTAATAGAGGTATATCCTACAACCACCAATCAATAAAGAAACTTAGGATTCTTTATTGTTTGGTGGTTGTTTTGTAAAAATAAATTCTAAGGTTATGGACTTGCTAATCTCTAAAATTCGTCATGCAGGCTATTATGGTAGCAACTATTATGGTACGGAATAAAGCAATAATTTAGCTTTCTATGATAAAAATTGTTTTGATGACAGAATAGACAGATTTTTAGTCCTTATGCCTTGCTAACAATATAGTTCACAAAGATGGGTATGCCAAGAGAATCCTGTATTTCAGGATCTCTTCCATACCTGTTTTTTGCTTATATATTATTAGGATCTTTCCCTGTTTGACATATTACTTTATGTTCCATCATGGTTTGACACATAATACAGCAAATAACATATTATATCTTAGTAAGTCAATTATTTCTAATCTCTAATTAAGGGGAGGTATAAGATGGTAAGTTGTGTGAGACAGAGTCCGCATGAACTCGCAGAATATATAGATTCGATTGAAAACAACGAACTGGAATATACGGATAAAACAAAAGCATTTGAAGAAACCGAAATTTGCAAAGATGCAGAAATGGATGAAGATTTAGAAACTAGAATAGATGTGAAAGCTGATAATGCTAATGCTATAGGAACTCATAATGAAGATACAAAAGCTCATAAGGATATAGAAGATTATAATGATACGGAAACACTCAAAGTTATATTAGATCATGATAATATGGAAACGCTCAAAGTTATAGTAGATTATGATAATGCAGAAATATGTAAAGATATAGAAGATCAGGATGATATGGAAACGCCCAAAGATATAGAAGATCAGGATGATACGGAAACGCCCAAAGATATAGAAGATCAGGATGATACGGAAACGCCCAAAGATATAGAAGATCAGGATGATATGGAAACGCCCAAAGATATAGAAGATCAGGATGATACGGAAATGCTCAAAGTTATAGAAGATCAGGATGATACGGAAATGCTCAAAGTTATAGTAGATTATGATGATGCCAGGACAGATGAAGATACCAAAGCTTACGAAGAAACAGAAGTTTTTAAAGATACCAAGGCGGATGAAGATATGAAAACTTGTAAAGATCCCGAAGTTTCCGAAGAAACAGAAGCTTTTGATGACTCAGAAACTTTTGAAAACAAAGAAAATTTTGATGTTGAAGTAGATTATAAAGAAGAGAATTATAGAGAAGAGAATTATAAAGAAGATTATAAAGAAGAGAATTACAAAGATGCGGGAGCTTTTAAAGAATCAGTAGGATGGGAAAAAAGAGAAGAATATGAAATGCTAGACCCGACCGATCCGGAAACTATCCCCAAATTTGTAGATTCATTGCCGATTCCTAAAATAGCAAGACCAACTAGACCATATGATTCATCGAATAAAGAATTATTCTATAAAATAACGATGCGGGAAGCAAAACATAAATTTCATAGGTACTTTCCACCAACAACCATTTTCGGATATAATGGGACCTATCCTGGGCCTACGATAGAAGTTCCAAAGGATGTTACCGTTAAAGTAAAATGGGAAAATAAATTACCTAAGAAACACCTTCTCCCGGTAGACCATACGCTGCATGGAACAATGGATACACCGGATGTTAGGACCGTTGTACATCTTCATGGTGCTAATGTAGCAGCGGATAGTGACGGTCATCCGGAAGCATGGTTTTCAAGAGACAATGAATATATTGGTTCGAAATATACGAGAGAAGTTTATGAATATTCGAATCATCAAGCAGGAGCAACCCTATGGTATCATGATCATGCGCTGGGAATTACAAGGTTGAATGTTTATTCTGGATTGGCAGGATTCTACCTGATACGAGATTATTTAGAAGATAGGCTGAATTTACCGAAAGGTGACTATGAAATACCAATTATGATACAGGATAAAACCTTTCATAAGGACGGTTCCTTATTCTACCCAGATAATACAACGCCTCCTATTGATAATCCTGTTCCATCTACACCATCCGCATTCTTTGGAAACACCATAGTGGTTAATGGAAAGCTTTGGCCATACCTGGAGGTGGAACCCCGCAAATACAGATTCCGTATTTTAAATGCATCCAATCTGCGTTCGTATACCATTGCATTAAGTAACGGGGAGGTATTCCACCAGATCGGTACGGATCAAGGATTATTACACCACGTTAAGGATATTAAATCCTTTCTTTTAGAACCTGCGGAAAGAATTGATCTTATCGTTGATTTCTCGAAATACAAAGGACAGGAGATTATTTTACAAAATACGGCACAGACACCACCAAGCCCCGGAATGGAGCTTATCATGAAATTTATTGTAGGTAAAGAATTAAAGTATCTGGATACCAGTACCATTCCGAAGGAGTTAATGCCATTCCACCAGATCGACCCGGCTTTGGCGGTAAAAGAGAGGACGATGATTTTAGATGAAACAAAAGATCATTATGGAAGAACGTTACATTTGCTTAACAACAGAATGTGGAGTGATCCAGTAACCGAAAAGGTGAAACTGGACACCATAGAAATATGGCATCTGGTTAATAACTTTGACTTTCCGCACCCAATTCATATTCATCTGGTTCAATTTGAAATATTAGGAAGAAAAGTATTTACAGAAGATGATTTCGATGAGGAAGGAAATTACAAATTTATTCCGGAAAATCTAACACCGCCTTCGGATTTTGAAACGGGACCGAAGGATGTCGTAAGAGCGGAGCCCGGGCAGGTAACATCCATTGTTATGCATTTCAAAGAGCATACTGGAGATTATGTATGGCATTGCCATATATTGGAGCATGAAGATAACGATATGATGAGGCCTCTTGTGATTAAAAAATGATAAATAGAGCTTTTTCAATAGCAAGGATGAAGAAAAATAAATAGAGAATTCTGTAATTAGCAGAATGAAGAAAAATAAATAGAGAAAATTTTGCAATCGTAAAGAAGTAGAAAAATAGCAAATAGAGAGATTCTCTGATCGAATGGATATAGAAAAATAAATAGGGAAAATCTCTAGAAAATTTTCAAGAGCAAGGAATATATCAGATAGAATGGAATTATGTAACAATTTTCGGCATAATAAAATCAAAAAGAAGAGATGGAGGTCGTTTGACTTTCTATCTCTTTCTTTCTGATTCTATATTAGCATAAATTTTACATTTTTTCAAGACTTTTAATTTTTTTGTGGCAGACATATAATGAGTTACTACTTTAGAGGAGTGATGCTATGGAAGATAATATGTTTGAGCTATTACAATTAAAAAAACAAGAGAAGGAGATTGCAGCATTAGTTTCTTGTAATAAAGAAACGGAACAATTTGGTCTTGTTCTATCAAATGAAGA
The DNA here is from genome assembly GCA_015057615.1 of Lachnospiraceae bacterium. Classification (GTDB taxonomy): domain Bacteria; phylum Bacillota; class Clostridia; order Lachnospirales; family Lachnospiraceae; genus Mobilitalea. The sequence continues at coordinate 10,985 of SVEA01000116.1, forward strand.
AGCAAAAGATCTGGTAATAAGCAGAAATGAAAGCTTGAAAAAATATCAGCGGATTGAATTCGGGGAAAGTATACTGGACAAATTGATTTATTACTTTTGTGACTCCCAGTATATTACACAGGACATTTATGCAGAAACATTAATGGAGCTTCAGGATATTTTTTATCTGTATAAAAATGAATCCGGTGATTTATTAACCGATGATGAATTGCTGACATTTATGAAGGAGCAGTTTGAAAGTGTCTGCACAGGTGATACGGACTATCTTGCCGATACCTGTTTGGAACGATTTGCACAAGCTATTCGGGCGGGATATACAGGATATATGGAATCCGGCGGTCATAATGAATATGAGAAGTTTGATGAGGAGCAACGATGGGATAAAGATTTGTATTTGCAGGTGCTTGCAGAATTGTGCTGGAGATAAGAGTGAATCGTTTTGCAAAAAACCTGAGAACCTAAAGTATTGCTTAAATGCAAGCCAAACGTCTTGCTTAGATGCAAACTGCCCAAAGAATAGCAGAAGCAGCTATTCTTTGGGAGTTAGTGCACCAGGCATTGGCGTTAGAAACGAGGGAGAATATGGAATATAGTGCAGAAGAGCTTTTACCAATCGTTGAAAAGCTTACCAGAGAATACACATCGAATGAGAGCAGTTCGGTCACCTATGAAACTGCAAGAATGTTAATGCGTGCCGTACTGTACTGTATGGATGCATATACGGATGAAAATCCATGCGAAAATGTGGAGGGGAGTGAGAACGGATATGAGTTATTCTCGGCGAATGAGAAACCGAATGCAGAGATGATTTACCGGCGTGGGTATGACCGGGTAGTTGCTAAAGTATATCAGGCAAAAGAATTTTACAATGGTATCATCGAACAATTTCAGGATTTTCATTGCAGAAATTGCCGTGACACTATAATTAAGGGAATTCCTCAGTTCTTCTTAAGGTATGATCCGAGATTTAAACCCTATGATCATATTCTTACCCTCGATTACCCTACGGTAAAGCCTCTGGATGCCCTCTGTGGTATCGATGCGATTTCCTTATATTTACGTAATATTAAAACAGAGTGGAGCTTTTTAAATGCGTTTGATCCAAAGCGTGTTGAGGCTTTACTGGAACGAATAATCCCGGATTATAAAAATCTATTCCTAGATAATATCAGCAATGCCGTGTTGCTAACCAGTATCGGGTGTATTTTAGCTGGGAAACCGGTAGGGATGCTGAAGCTTCAAAGAAATGACATGGAGCTTATAAAAGGCTTCTTCGGGGATGCTTCGGAGGAAAAGGCGGAGCAAAAAATACGTATGTTAATTTCAAAGCTATTTCGCAGCGGCTTTCCCGAAAATACAGAATTAGAAGAATATTTCCTATCTACGAGTAAGGAATATGCGTTTCGGATCGTGAATGGTATAAAATATAATTCACTGGCAGGAGTATTTGATTTGACCGATAGCATGATAGGAGTGACAAAAGCCGATTTATAAACTCGACTTCATCAATTGCATAATATATGTGTTGACAAGTAATATGAGACAAATTTCATTCGCAACGCATATTAAGAAGGCTTTTGTCGGGCTAATCCTCGGATGAGTAAGGAGTGCTGAATGAGGCTTTAATAGCTTAAAACTGTACAAGTAGAATGAAAGAAACCAGGTACAGGCAAGGTGGTAGAAAGAATAGCAAGATTTTTGTGTTGTTTTGGAAAGGAAAATGTCGAATGATGTCAATATAAATTCGAACAAATTTTCGTTATTTTTCATTTAACTGTAGAAAATATGAAAATTATGTGGTATCATATGGGGTGCACTGTTAATTCTGTAACATAGTATTTCTTTTGTTATTGTTTCAATTGTTAACTATAACAATCTTACGGACCTTAGGGGGGATGATTTTTGGGCAAAAAGAACGAAATACCTTCCGGATTGTATCGCTTCCTGGCGGGCTATCATGTGAAAAAGGATGACATTATAGCACATGCGGAGACGGACATGAATCTGGAGGGAGAATTTGCAAGAGGGTATGTGATACTGACCGAAAAGAAGTTGATTGTTGTGACTTCGGAACCGGATCGAACCGAGGTGTATCAATTTAAGGGAGCTGGAAATCTTCAGGATCTTCACCGACAGAAGGAGAAAGCATGGGCGGCACAGTTCTATTCGGTCGATGAGCTGGAGCGGTTGGAGGTGCTTCGAACCGTCTGCGGCGGCGTATTGTATTCGACATCGAAGAGAGATGCTCCCGGCAGTGTTCCCGACGTACAGCTGACGGCAATGACGAATATGAAGATGGGAGATATCCTTCGAATCGTAAAGCTCTTTGACATCTTAAAGGAGAAGAAAGCTCTGACCGAGGAGGATCTTAAGGCGGAGGATCAGGAGGAATACTGTCCGAAATGCGGGACTATGTATCCGGATAAGAATCGTAAGATCTGTCCGAAGTGTATGGACCGGCGGTCGATATTTGTCCGTTCCCTATCCTACTTTGCACCTTATAAATTCAAAATTGCACTGATGATGGTATGCTATATTGTAACGGCAGGGCTTAATCTAGTGTGGCCTTATCTGAGCGGTACCATTTTATATGACAGAATACTGGCAAAAGATGAGCATTTCCTTCAAATCCTTGGCATACCGGGAATGAAATTTGTCACAGCACTGGGCTTAATTGTACTGACCATGCTGCTTACGAAGATTACTCTGCAGGCGGTCGGTATCCTGCAGGGAATCATGACCGCTACCATCGTTCCTGATGTAGTAAAGGAGATGAAGACCGAGGTGTTCCGGTCTATGGGAAAGCTCTCCATCGGATTCTATAACAAGCGCCAGACGGGAAGCCTTATGACCCGGGTATTAAGTGATGCAGAACGTGTAACAGGGTTCTTCATTGACGGACTTCCTTATCTGTTTATCAATGTGCTTACGATTATCGCAACTGCAATTGTTATGTTTATGATGAACTGGTATCTTGCAGTCCTTGCCCTGATCTTCGTACCGATTATCTTTACCATCAGCTTTCGGCTGATGCCGCGGCTGTGGCAGTTCTATGGAAGAAGGCACAGGGCGGAGCGTGCCATGAATTCCCGGCTGAATGACAATCTGACGGGAGCCCGTGTGGTGAAGGCATTCGGACAGCAGGAAAGCGAGATGGGGCGCTTTGATAAAAATAATAGCAGAGTCCGCAGTGCAGAGATTTCCCTGATGAACTTTGATAATAAATTTTTTGCATTATACGTGATCTTTGAGCAAATTGCAAATGTAGTAATCTGGGGGGTGGGCTCCTATTTTATCTTATCCGGAACCAATATGGAATTCGGTGTTCTCATGACCTTCGTGGGCTATGCACAGCAATTGAACGGTCCTCTGGATTTCATGTCCTGGCTGTTCCGCTGGTTTACGGAGAGTATGAACAGCGCACAGCGTATCTTTGAAATCATCGATGCGGTGCCGGAGATTACGGAGAAACCGGAGCCCGTACATATGGAGAGCATACGGGGAGATATCCGGCTTAAGGATGTAACCTTTGGGTATGAACCGAACAAGCCGGTGCTGAAAAAGATCAATTTGCAAATTGAGGCAGGGAAGATGCTGGGTATCGTTGGACGATCCGGTGCGGGCAAATCGACACTGGTCAACCTGATTTCCAGACTCTATGATCCCCAGGAGGGAGAGATATTCTTAGATGGGGTTAATATTAAGGATATTGCCTTTCAGGCTCTTCGAAAAAATGTAGCGATGGTATCGCAGGAGACGTATATCTTTATGGGTACCGTAGCGGAAAATATCGCCTATGCCAATGCGACAGCTTCCAGAGAGGAGATTATCAATGCGGCGGTTCTTGCCAGTGCGCATGATTTCATCTGCCGGATGCCAGATGGCTATGATACCATGATCGGCTCCTCCGGAAGAAATCTGTCCGGCGGGGAACGCCAGCGAATCTCCATTGCCAGAGCAATCCTGGCAAATCCGAAGATACTCATCTTAGATGAAGCGACTGCCTCTGTGGATACGGAGACGGAGAAGGCGATACAGGCTTCCATTAATTTGTTGATAAAGAATCGAACCATTATATCCATTGCACACCGTCTTTCCACACTTCGAGATGCGGACCGCCTGGTAGTTCTTGATGACGGAGAGATTACGGAGGCAGGAACCCATGCCGAGCTGGTTGAGATGAAGGGGACTTATTACAAACTGAAGGAGCTGCAGACCAAGGCTCTGGCGCTGCGTGGACTGGAATAAGCACCCGCACGGTTTCGCAATTACCTATTCGATACAGAATTGTTAGGAGGAGTTAATATGTCAGGTAAAGTTAAGAAAGCACCTGCCGGAGCAGGGAAGGATAATGCTGATCCAGAGGAGTTTGATTTAGAGAAGATGGAGAAGGAGACGGAGGAAATGCTGCGGCTCCGCTTTATCACAAGGGATAATGCGGTGTTTGAGCGGACGGAGGGCGGCTTTGTATCTATGAAAATGAAGGGGGAAAGCTATCCGAGAGTGCAGGTATATCGTTCCTTCCCCTTTACCGATCCGGATGCGTATATCTCCATCCGCGAGGCGGATGAGAAGGCAAGGGAAATCGGGATCATCAAGAATCTAAAGAAGGATGTCTCCAAAGAAACCAGACAGATGCTGGAGGAGCAGCTTCGCCTGCGCTATTTCACACCGAAAATCGAAAAGATTATTAATATTAAGGACGAGTATGGATTTGCTTACTTTGATGTATTCACCGACCATGGTGCCTGCCGCTTCACCATCCATATGGGAGGCGGTTCGGTAGTTAATTTATCCGATACCCGCCTCATGATTACGGATTTGGATGGCAACCGTTTTGAGATAGCGGATGTGACGAAATTGACGGCACCGGAGCTGAAAAAGCTGGATCTGTTCTTATAAGATTACATATGATAACAGCTGTTCTGAGAAATCTTCACATAATAGGTCTGCGGGTTCGCTGCAGGCTATGAAAGGTTAGTGAATATAATATGGAACTATTATTTGAATTACCCAGGCAGTTAAAGGAGCTTCTTAAGTTATACCGTGGAGAGGATATCAAGTACTGTGTCCCCTATGATATCGCAGAGGATGGAATCCTTGGGGAGGCGGGATATCTTGTGGTTACTCAAAGAAGGCTCTTCATTACCGCCGGGAATCAATTGGCATATGAATGGAAATTAGAGGAGTTAGAGAAAATTAAATGCGAACCGCTGGTGAATAACGGGATTCTGCTGATTAAGGAATACAAGCAGGACTATGAGAAGAGGGTTATCCGGTTCACCATGCACCATTTGACCAGAATCTCCTTTGCGGCAAAGGGCGCGGAGCGCCTTAGGGATAAGAATAATCGGCCGGTAAATGCCAAGGAGCGGGAGAAGACCTGTCTAAAGTGCGGCAGGGCATTGCCGGGAACCAAGAAATGTCCCAAATGCGACGGCAGGCTGGTGACGGTCCATAAGTTCTGGAACCTGGTAAAGGATTACAAGATGGGACTGTTCTTTATGTTCCTGTTCTCCGGTATCACGACCATTTTCCATCTATATATACCGGAATATCAGAAGCATTATGTAGATAATATCCTAAAGGCAAAATCCGGTACGGCAAAGGATGTGCTTGCCTTCGTGGGCGTTATGCTTGCCTTGACGATCGCACTGGTTATTACAGAGGTATTAAAAAACTGGTGGTTCGTATCCCTTGGTGCACGCCTTTGCATGGATATCCGAAGGAAGATGTATCACAAGATACAGGAATTATCCCTTTCCTTCATCACGGATAAGCGGCCTGGGGAGCTTATGAACCGGGTGTCACAGGATACAAGAATGATACAGAGATTCATGCAGGAATGCTTTGGGCATATGTTCTCCTGCATTATCACCATGGTGGGTGCCATCACTATCATGCTGTCCATGAATGTAACCATGACATTGGTATCTGTCGTATTCCTTCCGATCGTATTTTTCATATCCACGGCATTTCGAAAGAACATCCATAAGAGATTTCATTTGCAATGGGTAAAGAGCGATAAGATTAACAGCTCCTTGCAAGATGTAATCTCCGGTATGCGGGTGGTTAAGTCCTTCGGCAAGGAACAGGAGGAATCGGAGAAGTTCGACCGGCTGAGTGAGGAATTTGCTGCCATACAACAAAAAAATGAAATCTTCTGGGCTTCCTTATACCCGGTATTAACCTTTGTTATGAGTATGGGAATCTACTTCGTTCTGTATCTTGGAGGACGTAATATACTAAATGGCAAAATGACTGTGGGAACCCTGATGCAGTTTAGCGCCTATGCATGGATGTTGTATGGACCACTTGGCTGGATGACCCATCTTCCGAGAATGATTACGCAGATGGTAACCAGTCTGGAGCGTATCTGCGATGTACTCGATGAGGAGCCGCTGATACTTAACAAAGAAAATGCCATCGAACATGAGATTAAGGGAGATGTAGAATTTAAAAATGTAAGCTTTGGTTATCGTTCCTACGAACCGGTACTAGAGAAGATCAATTTAAAGGTAAAGAAAGGGGAAATGATCGGTCTGGTAGGTGCTTCCGGAACTGGTAAGTCCACTATGATCAACCTGATCATGCATCTATATGAGGTGGATGACGGAGAGTTGCTGATCGACGGACATAATATCAATGACCTTAATATCGAGAAATACCACTCCCAGCTAGGGGTGGTGCTACAGGAAACCTTCCTGTTCTCCGGTACGATCTATAATAACATCCGCTTTGCCAAACCAGATGCAACAGAGGAAGAAGTCATCCGTGCATCAAAGATGGCGAATGCCCATGACTTTATTTGCAAGACACCGGATGGCTATAATACCTATGTGGGAGAACACGGACATAATATCTCCGGCGGTGAGCGCCAACGTATCGCCATTGCAAGGGCTATTCTGAATAATCCGAAGCTGTTGATTCTGGATGAGGCGACCTCCAGTCTGGATACGGAGAGCGAATACCTAATTCAGAAAGCGCTGGAGCGTTTGACGGAAGGAAGAACTACCTTTGCCATCGCACACCGGTTATCCACCCTGCATGGAGCGGACCGTCTGGTGGTTATTGACGGACATAATATCGCAGAGATCGGAACCCATAATGAGCTGATGGAGAAGAAGGGCATCTATTATAGGCTTGTTACGGCACAGCTACAGATGCAGAAACTAAAGGAAGAGAAGGAAGAAGCACTGGGAGCGTGATCTGGTGAGGGTATGAGAGAGAAGAAGCGCTGAAAATAAGTCGGCAATGGAACAAGAGAAGAAGCACTGGAAATAAGCCAACGATGGGAAAAGAGCAAAGGCGTGGAAAAGTAAGTTGGTAATAGGATGAGGAAAGAAGTGCTGAAAAGTAAATAATCGGCGATAGAATGAGAAGATGCGGAAAAAAGTAAGATGGCAATAGGATGAGAAGAGGCGTTGGAAAGTAAATAATCGTAGGTAGAATAAGGAATGGAGAAAATCAGAAGATGAAAGTAAATGTCAAAGAGGTAAAGGATTATTTAACCAAGTCAAATTTACCGGCAAGCGATTATGTAATCAATCCATACATCGGATGTTCTCATGCCTGTAAATATTGCTATGCCTGCTTTATGAAAAGATTTACCGGACATACGGAGGAATGGGGAACCTTTCTTGATGTGAAAGTTTGCAAGAAGCCGATTAATTTGAAGCGGTTAGCGAATAAAAATGTTTTTCTCTCCTCCGTAACCGATTGCTATAATATGTATGAAGAAAAGTACAGAGTAACCAGAGATATCATAGAGCAGTTAGTGGATGCTGACTGCTCTGTTGGAATTTCAACAAAGTCCAAGCTGATATTACGGGATATGGATTTGTTAAAAAGGCTTAAAGATCTGAAGGTCTCCATGTCAATCAATACTCTGGACGAGGAGTTTCGAAAGGATATGGATTATGCCTCCAGTATTGCGGATCGCATTGCTACGTTAAAGGAGCTGCATAACCAGGGGATTTATACCGTATTATTCATGTCCCCAATCTTTCCATATATCACGGATTTTACAAGCATTATCGAAGCGACGAATGAATTTGTAGAGGAATACTGGTTCGAGAATCTGAACTTACGGGGAAGCTATAAGAAGGTAATATTAGATTATATTTTTGAAAAATATCCGGAATATGCCCCTGCCTATCAGGCAATCTATGTAAATGGACAGAAAGATTATTGGGAAGCCCTGGCGCTCGAGATAGAAGATTATTGCCGGGAAAAGGGAATCAAACATAGGAACTATTTTTATCACGAAAAGTTAGTGAAGGAAAAAATAGAAAAAAACAAATTCAGCTAATATGGAACAATTCGTTTTGTATTATAAGGCTTTACAGAATAAGGAGATTTAACAAAGATTTGGACCTGGTGTTTCAAATAAAATTACAATATAATAGAAGAAAATGACGAAATAGTGAAACTATAAATGAAGTAAATATAGACAGCGAGGTGGCTATTTGTGGGTATGGCTTATATTAATTCAAGATGCAAAGAAATTCTGAAATTATTATTGGCTGCGGAAGATTATGTTCCGGTGCAAAGAATAGCGGTCGAAACGAAGGTATCCAGAAGAAGTATTTATTATGATTTGTGCAAGCTAAATGATTGGTTAAGCGTCTATAACATACCAGAACTTGAGGTGGAACGAAGAAAGGGAATTCTAATACCTCAGGAGATTAAAAAGAAGATTGAAAGTATCATAGAAGATGAAAGCAGAGAAGATAGTTATGTCTTTTCTCCGACAGAACGTGTAAAAATTATTATTTGCTACATTATTCATATGGGAAAACCGGTTTATATTGAGCAGCTTTCAGAATATTGCCAGGTTAGTAGAAATACTATCTTTAATGATTTACGAATTGTAGTAAATCAATTACAAGAATACAATTTGAGTCTAGCGTATGAATCAAAAAAAGGATATCGAATTGAAGGAGACATCATACGAATTAGAGCATTATTCTTCTTATACTTTAATACGTTGATGCCATTGCTAGATAGTGGAGTAATGAGTTTTATTAATCATTTAGAAGTAAATCCTTATTATGAGAAACTAAAGAAAATTGAATCGGAATTAAACACAGAATATGTAGACGGAATCTTAATATCTTTAGCAGCTTTGCTGCCATTGATGTATAAGAGCTTAGAAAAACCATATTTTCCAAATTTAAGGGTAAATGAAATTAAAAGAACACAAGAATTTCAATTAGTCAAAGCGTACTTTTCAGATTTGGATGCACAAGAACAAATCTATCTTTGCTTACATTTGTTGGGATCTCGTGTTGCTGTGAAGGGAAATGAAATGTTTGACAACTCTGCAAATCAATCGGTGTATGAGATAACAAAAGCATTGGTTGCAGAATTTGAAAAGAAAGCATGTGTATTCTTTAATGATAAAGATGAATTAGAACGAGAATTATTTATGCATATCAATACGTCTCTTTATCGATATCAATATGGTATTCAGATTGGAAATCCGTTATGTAATGATGTAATTCGTGAATATCCTAACCTGTTTGATATCACCAAATATGTGTGCAAATATCTCGCGCAATTGGTAGGGTTACCGATTTCAGATTCTGAGGTGGCATATCTTGCACTTCATTTTGGTGCACATCTGAAGGCGTCAAAGCCGTTGAATGAACGAATCCGAATCTTAATCGTTTGTGTCAATGGGGTATCCACCAGCAATATGCTAAAGAAAGAATTACAAAAGCTATTACCACAAGCACAGATTGTGGATGTAGTTGCGGCGGTAGATGTCATTCAAGTACAAAACATCTGTGATTTAGTAATATCAACAGTAAAAATCAAGAGTCTGGTGCCAGTCATTGTGGTGCATCCGATATTAACGGATTATGATAGAAAAGCCATTCTAAGTCATAAATTGATTGCAAAAAAGCGCAAATTAAGTGATAGTGATGAATTATTTGATGTGATAAAAAAATATGTGAAAGAGGAAGATTACGAGAAACTAAAGTTAGATTTAGTAAAATATCTATATGTTGAAAAAGATAACATTCATGTAGAGAAGGAATATACGAGAAAGGGATTGCTAAGTTTTCTAAGCCGTAATCGAATCGATATTACAAAAGAAGAATTTACTTGGCAAGAAGCTATTCATTTTGCTGGAGAACGTTTAATTCAATACGGAAGTATCGAAAAAAAATATCTTGGTAGGATTGTTTCACAAATCCAGTATTATGGACCCTATATGTTTATTGCAAAAGGCTTAGTTCTTGCTCATGCGAAACCGGAAGATGGGGTAAATCACCTTGATGTGTCTATGACGATTTTCAAGAAGGCGGTAAGATTTTCAGAATATAATGAAGCAAATGTTATCATTACATTGGCGGCGGAAGATCAGGAAAAACACTTGAAGATATTAAAAGACATTATGTCTATCTTTGCGGAGGAACAGATGGAACATATGAATAAAATAGTAAAGTTAGATTCAGAAGAGGAAATTCTGCATTTTATACAACAATGCATCCATGAGGAAGCCGATGAAGAAGAGATAATCTAGGTTTATATATTGAGTAAACTTAAAAAAGATAGCTAAAAAAGAAGGAATAAGAGCGGTTGATGTTCTTATTCCTTCTTTTTTATATGGGAAAAGTTCTCCGAACTTACCTATCTTTCTTATCGAATGTTGTCAGCTTCCGACAGAATAGAGTGAAAGTTTTTTTGAAAGTTTAACACTGTAATGTGCAAAAGTGAATGAAAACACCGAAACACGCACCTGCAATGTGCAAGATTAGACGTTTAAATTTGACTACACATTAGCATGAAAGCGGTCCTTAAGGGTTAAAATAGAAGTAAAATGCAAGCTTTTATGTATCAGCGTCTTATTTTTGGAAATTGTAATTTGAATTTTGAGATAAGGGTACAAGTCTTGCACAAATTACGAACGTTTCTTGTACTTCAATTTAAAATACCAAGATGATATGATTAGGTCATAAAAAAGCGGAATAAATTATCAAACATTATTTGATAGAGGAAAACTATAAGTAAAGGAGATAGCGGTTATGAGTAAAGTAAATGAGATTACAAGAGAAAGTTGGATTATGAGTACATTTCCTGAATGGGGAACTTGGTTAAACGAAGAGATTGAACAAGAAAAAGTTCAGCCAGGAAATGTTGCAATGTGGTGGTTAGGCTGTACAGGACTTTGGGTGAAAACTCCTGGGGAGTGTAATATTACAATTGACCTTTGGTGTGGTAATGGAAAACGTACGCATGGAGATGGAACCATGAAAGTCGGTCATCAGATGGCAAATATGTGTGGGGCAAGAAAGATGCAACCAAACTTAAGGGCAATACCATTCGTAATTGACCCATTTGCAATCAAACAAGTAGATGCCGTATTAGCGACTCATTATCATCAAGATCATATGAGTGCAGAATATGCAGCACATGTCATTCAAAGTGGTATGACAACAGTAGATAATAATAACAATGAAATTCCTGTTCCATTTATCGGACCTAAGAAATCCGTGGAATTATGGCAAAAATGGGGTGTTCCAGCAGACAGATGTATTACAGTAAAACCAGGAGATACTATTAAAATAAAAGATCTTGAGATTGTAGCACTTGATTCTTTTGATCGTACTTGTCTTGTAACGACAGACTCCCAAGGTCCAGACCGGGAAGAACTAACAGGAGTTTGTCCAACAGATATGGATGAAAAAGCAGTGAATTTCCTAATTAAGACACCAGGTGGAAACATTTATCACAGCGGTGATTCTCATTATTCCATCTATTTTGCAAAACACGGTAAAGATTATGATATTGATGTAGCATTTGGTTCCTACGGTGAAAATCCAATCGGAATGGCAGATAAAATGACATCCTCCGACATCCTTCGTATGGCAGAAGCATTACAGTGTAAAGTAGTAATTCCAATTCACTATGATGTTTGGACGAACTTTATGGCAGATGTAAATGAAATACGTGTGCTATATGATATGAAAAAAGACCGTTTGGATTACAAATTCCACCCATTCTTCTGGGAAGTAGGCGGAAAATATACCTACCCAGCAGATAAAGATAAAAAAGCATACCATCACAGAAGAGGGTTTGAGGATTGTTTTGAAGCACCACAAAATATACCATTCCGTTCTTTGTTATAGAATCGAACGAAGGAGAATTAGAAATGTTAAGAGAATTTGTAGAAAAGAAACATTGTAAATTTGCAACAGAAGCAAAAGATTGGAAAGAAGCAATTCGTATGAGTTGTGAAACTTTAGAAGCAGATGGCTCAGTAGAAGGAAACTATAAGGAAGATATCATCAAATGTGTTGAAGAATATGGTCCTTATATCGTAATTGTACCAAATGTAGCGATGCCACATTCCCAAGAAGGAGCAGCGGGAGTTCATAAAACTACCATAGGGTTTATGAAGTTAGAAAAGCCGGTTAGCTTTGAATTAGGAAATGCGGAGAAGGATGCACAGTTATTTTTTACGTTAGCATCTTGTAATTCAGAAGAACATTTAAATAATATGGCACGTTTATCTGAAATATTAAGCAATGAAGAGTTACTTATAGAGCTTGCTAGAGCCAATTCAACCGAGGATATATTAAGATTGCAGGAGAAGTTTTTAGACTAGCTAAATATGGGAGGGCAACGTGAATGTCAATTCACGTGGCAAGTTTGTGTCTGCGCTGCATCCACAAACTTGGATATGCGTATTGTCTCATAAATGAGCCAACAAAGGCAGCGCAGAAACGAGGGTAATCATGAATATTATAATGAAAATTTGGGAGTATTTCGCAACTAACATTTTACAACAGCCAGCATTTATGGTGGGATTAATCGTAGCGATCGGTTATATATTATTAAAAAAGCCATGGTATGATGTTTTGTCAGGAGTCATTAAGGCAATTGTTGGTTACTTAATTCTTACGGTGGGTTCTGGCGGTTTAGTTAGTAATTTCCGTCCAGTATTGGTTGGTTTAAAAGATAAGTTTAATCTGGATGCTATGGTAATTGACCCTTATTTCGGACAAAATGCAGTGACAATCGGAGTGGAAGAAGTGTTCGGGAAAGGGTTCGGACAAGCAATGGTTTTACTGCTTATCGCTTTTATCGTAAATATTCTTTTGGTTCGTTTTAGTAAATACACAAAAATGAGAGCATTGTTCACTACTGGACATGTGCAGGTGCAGCAAGCAGCGACAGCATATTGGTTAATCATGTTTGCTTGCCCGTTCTTGTTGAAAAATAATACAGCATTATTAGTTGTTATGGCAATTATCTTAGGTTTATACTGGGCAGTTGGTTCAAACTTAACGATCAAACCATGTCAGGATATATCCGATGGTGCTGGATTCTGTTTGGCTCATCAACAGATGTTTGGTATCGCTCTTAACTATTGGTTAGCAGAAAAGTTCTTCGGCAAAAAGAAAAATGGGAAAGATGTAAAGAAAATTGACGACATTGAACTTCCAGGATTTATGTCTATCTTTAATGAAAATATGGTATGTACTTCTATCTTAATGTTAATCTTTTTTGGGGCGATCCTTATCATCTTAGGAAGAGATTATTTAATAGAAGGTGGTTTCATGAAAGAAGGACAGAGCATGGTATTTTACGTAATTCAAACCTGCTTGTATTTCGCAGTATACCTTGCGATCCTTCAATTAGGCGTAAGAACTTTCGTAACAGAATTAACGCAATCATTCCAAGGTATTGCAGATAAATTATTACCTGGTTCAGTACCTGGTGTTGACTGTGCAGTAGCATTTGGTTTTGGTTCTGCCAATGCAGTTCCATTGGGATTTTTAGCAGGATTTGCAGGTCAAATTATTGCAATTATTATTTTATTCTTATTAAAGAGTCCGACTCTTGTTATCTGTGGCTTCGTACCTGTATTTTTTGATAATGCAACCATTGCTATCTTTGCAAATGAAAAAGGCGGTATTAAAGCCGCATTAATTCTTCCATTTATCTCAGGTTTATGTCAGGTATTTGGCTCTGCATTTATCGCAGGCTGGGTTGGAATGGCTGCATACGGTGGTTACTTAGGTATGTGGGACTGGGCAGTTGTATGGCCCGTAATGACCGTGGTTATGAAATACCTAAGCTATGCCGGTATCGCAATTTGTGCAATTGCATTAATTCTAATACCACAATTGCAATATAGAAGAGATAAAAAAGGCTACTTTTTGATGACAGAAGATTATGAAGCCTATAAAAAATTAAAAGAAAAAAATTAATGTATTAAGTAATAAAGAGTTACTATGACAATCTGGTATATGACATGAAAGGTAGGAATCGTATGAGTGCAAATAATTTAAAATTTATGGTGTGTTGTGCAAATGGAGCAGGATCTAGTTTAATGATGAAAATGACATTACAGAAGGTTTTAGATAAATTAGGAATTAAACCTATGACCATTCATCACTGTGCACTTTCCGAAGGAAAAAGTGCATCACTGCAATACGATGTGGTATTTTGTGCACAAAATTTTACGAATATGTTTAAAGATGCAGAAAAGAAAGGTGTTAAAATCATTGGATTACGTAACATCATGTCTGCAAAAGAAATTGAAGAAAAGATGGCAGAACACGGAATTATTGCATAGCGGGAGTTGTGGTAATGGAAAAAGCATATTCATTAGGGCTATATGAAAAATCAATGCCGCCTACTCTTAATTGGAAGGAAAAATTGCTAGCAGCCAAAGAGGCAGGGTTTGATTTTGTTGAGATTAGTATTGATGAAACAGAGGAAAAGTTAAGTCGACTTGAAATGTCAAAAAAAGAGCGTTTTGAACTCATTCAATTGATGACGGAAACTGGGATATCCATACGAACTATGTGTCTAAGTGGACATAGAAAATATCCTCTTGGAAGTAGCGATGAAGAGGCATGCCAAAGAGGCATGGAGATTATGAAGAAGGCAATTGACTTAGCACAAGATTTGGGAATACGTATCATTCAGCTTGCTGGTTACGATGTGTATTATGAAGAATCCACATTACAAACAAAACAAAGGTTTTTAAAGAATCTAAAAAAGGCTGCGAACATGGCCGAAAAAGCAGGTGTATTATTAGGATTTGAAACCATGGAAACAGAGTTTATGAATACCGTAGGAAAAGCAATGAAGTATGTAACCCTTGTGAGTTCCCCATATCTAAACGTATATCCCGACATTGGAAATATTACAAATGCATCCGTTTCTTATGAAACGGATGTATATGAAGATTTAGAGCTTGGAAAAGGCCATTTGGTAGCGATGCATTTAAAGGAAACCGTTCCAGGAAAGTTTCGTGAAATCCCATTTGGCATGGGACATGTAGATTTTGAACAAGCAATTGAGGCTGCATGGAACCTAGGAGTCAGGAAGTTTGTAACCGAGTTTTGGTACACTGGAAATGAACATTGGAAAGAAGATTTGACAGAGGCATATCAAATATTTTCAAGGTTATTAGATAAACAAAAGTAATTGGAATTAAAGAGGTGACTTACGTGAACGTCAGTAAAAAAGTGATATCGAATTTAACAAAGTGTTATTCCATTGCTCCATTAACCTACAATGATCAGAAGTATTTTCTGGTAGCAGCAGAAAAGGTAGATCGTTGTTTATTGTTTGATTTGGAAGGAAATCAAGTAGATACTGTTTGGTCTGAACCTGGCGGGGTAATGAGCATGGTTCAAGTACCAGGAAGTAATGGTCAGTTTTTGGCAACACATAAATTTTATTCCCCAAATGACTCCAAAGAAGCAAAAATTGTAGTCGTTACACCAAAATCCAGGGGAAATTGGGAAGTAAAAACACTAGTAGAGCTTCCACATGTACATCGTTTTGATATTGTAGAGCGAAATGGAGTGAATTATATCATTGCGTGTGCATTAAAATCAGGTCACGAATATAAAGAAGATTGGTCGATGCCAGGTAAGGTGTATGCAGCAGTTCTTCCAGAAGACTTAAGTGTATATGATGAGGAACATCAATTAGAATTGCACGTGATTAAAGATAATATGTTAAAAAATCACGGATATTATAAAGTAAAAGAGGAAGGTGTGGATACCAGTATCATTTCAGCAGATTGCGGAGTATTTCAATTTATCCCTCCAGAGGCTCCTGATGGGGAATGGGAGATAAAAGAATTATTAGATACCCCTGCTAGTGATGCAGTGCTTATTGATATGGATGAGGATGGAGAGAATGAACTTGCAGTACTATCACCGTTTCATGGAGATCAGATCAGTATCTACAAAAAGAAAAATGAGAGATTTGAGAAAGTATATGAATATGAGAAACCTGCTGAATTTACGCATGCAATCTTTGGCGGAGACATATGTGGCGAAAAAACCCTTGTAGTTGGCCATCGAAAGGCGGAGAGAAATCTGATAGCATTTACGTATAATAAGGCAACGAAAGCGTATGAGGCAAAAATATTAGATGAGGATTGCGGACCTGCCAATGTATTTCATTATGTAAATAAAGGCAAGGACATAATTATCTCTGCAAATCGAGAAATTGATGAAGTAGCGATGTATATAGTTCAGCCTTAGTCATAGAAAAAGGGGATAGTGCGAATTTTATTAATAAAATTCACACCTCGAAGTTTGTACCTGCGTAATCCTCGGTACAAACTAACCCGAAGATGCAGGTATTTTAGTTAGTGTGAAAAATCAAGATTTTTCACAAACGAATTAGTGCTGTCGCACTAATTCGCGGGATTGCGATAAAATGGAGGATTATATGAAAACTTTTAGTTATACAATTAAAGATGAATTAGGAATTCATGCAAGGCCAGCAGGTCTGTTGGTAAATGAAGCGAAAAAATATAAATGTGAAATAAAGATAAAAAAGGAAGAAAAAGAAGTTATACTTTCTCGTCTGCTCATGCTAATGGGATTGGCTGTAAAAAAAGATGATGAAGTAACGGTTACCTTCGATGGAGAGGACGAGGAAGAAGCATATAACGCAATTTCAACAATCTTCAAGGAAAAATTATAAGATAGAGGCAGGATAAGTTAAGTGGAACAATATATTGGAAAAACCACCTTGCAGAAGATGGCAATCGGTAAAATATTTTATTATGAAAAAAAACTTGTGGAAGTAAAACGTAAAGAAATAACGGACATTGATCGTGAGTGGAAGCGATTTGATGATGCAAGAGCAGAAGCCGGGCAACAATTACAGGCATTATATGAAAAGGCAGTAAAAGAAGTTGGAGAAGCAGAAGCATCCATTTTTGAAGTCCATTTAATGATGTTACAGGATGAGGATTATGAAGAAGGTATTCGTAATATCATTACAAATCAAGGACTCTGTGCGGAATATGCGGTTGAAGTAACAGGTGATAATTTTTCAAATATGTTCCGTGCCATGGATGATGAATATATGAAAGCAAGGGCAACGGACGTGAAAGATATCTCGAATCGCATCGTTAGCATCCTATGCGGCAATCAAAAGGAAATGCATCCATTTGAGGAACCCGTGATTTTAGTTGCGGATGACTTAGCACCAAGTGATACCGTACAACTAGATAAGCAAAACCTATTAGGACTCGTTACAAGATACGGTTCTTCTAATTCACATACCGCAATTCTTGCTAAAACAATGAATATACCACTTTTAATTGATGTAGACATTTCAAAAGAATGGAACAATCGATTAGCGATTATAAATGGATATGAAGGTACGTTAGTCATTGATCCAGAAGAAGACGTACGAAAAGAAGCAGAAGAAAAATTAAAGCAAGATGTATTAAAACAAGAATTACTTCAAAATATGAAGGGAAAAGAAACAATCACACAAAGCGGAAAAAAGATTAATCTGTATGCTAACATCGGAGATGTATCGGATCTAGACGAAGTACAGAAAAATGATGCAGAAGGCATTGGATTATTCCGCAGCGAGTTCATATATTTAAAATCCAGTGGGTTACCGACGGAACAAGAACAATTTTTGGCATACAAAACCGTAGCACAGGCTATGGGAGAAAAGAAAGTAATTATTCGTACACTAGATATAGGAGCGGATAAGCAAGTTGATTATCTAAACCTTCCTGGAGAAGAAAATCCAGCATTAGGGTATCGAGCAATTCGTATTTGTTTGACACAGAAAGAAATATTCAAAACTCAGCTGCGAGCAATTCTACGTGCAAGTGCATATGGTAACATTTCTATCATGATCCCAATGATTATATCATTAGCAGAAGTAAGAGAAGTAAAACAAGTGATTGAAGAAGTAAAAGAAGAATTAAGAAATGAGGCAATCGAATACAAAGACGTAGAATTCGGAGTGATGATAGAGACACCTGCAGCAGTTATGATTAGTGAAGAGTTAGCAAAAGAAGTTGATTTCTTTAGTATTGGAACAAATGATTTAACCCAATATACCCTTGCTATTGATCGTCAAAATCCAAAGCTAGATAATTATTATAATCCGTATCATGAAGCAGTGCTGCGCATGATACAGATGACCATTGAGAATGGACATAAAGCAGGCATCTGGGTCGGTATTTGCGGAGAATTAGGTGCAGATCTTAAGCTTACAGAAACCTTTATAAAGATGGGAGTAGATGAGTTATCGGTATCTCCGTCCTGTGTACTACCTATTAGAGATAAGGTACGAGCTATCACAGAATGAGGGTTGTGTCTGTGGCCCAAAGTTTGCAGGCTATGAAGATAGGCATGGTTATTAAAGTGAAGTTAGTGAATTGCGAAACTCTCAAGATGAATGAATTGTATATACAGCAGGTCATATTCCTCCGCTCCAACGCTTCCTTCGCCTAAGTGATGGTACATCACTTTACTCCCGCTCCGGAACACGCACCTGTTGTATACACAATAGCTACAAAATCGAAATTTCGCAAATTCCTAATTAAGAAAAAGGAGATCATATGTTAGAGCAATTAAAAAAAGAAGTCTATGAAGCAAATATGATGTTACCAAAATACGGACTAGTTACATTTACCTGGGGAAATGTTAGTGGAATTGACCGTGAAAAGGGGCTTTTCGTTATTAAACCAAGTGGGGTAGAATATGATAAATTAACACCAGAAGATATGGTAGTTGTTGATTTGGATGGAAACAAAGTAGAAGGAAAATACAATCCTTCTTCAGATACTGATACCCATGCGGTACTTTATAAAGCGTTCCCGAATGTTGGTGGAATTGTGCATACACATTCTCCATGGGCTACTTCCTGGGCGCAGGCAGGTCGCTCCATTCCATGCTATGGAACAACCCATGCAGACTATATATATGGGGAAGTACCATGTGTTCGAACCATGACAAAAGAAGAAATTGAATCGGCATATGAAAAGAATACAGGAAAATTAATCGCAGATTATTTTAAGAATTTAGACTACCAGGCAGTGCCTACGGTGTTATGTAAAAATCATGGTCCATTCACATGGGGTAAAGATGCATGTGAAGCAGTGCATAATGCTGTTGTTCTAGAAGAAGTAGCAAAAATGGCAGCACGTTGTGAAAGTATTAATCCAAGTGTAAAACCTGCCCCACAGGAATTACAGGATAAGCATTACAACAGAAAACATGGTGCAAATGCTTATTATGGTCAAAGCAACATTTAACAATATCAAATGTTATAGCGAAGGAGAACATAACATTAATCTTTCCTGCGAATCAACCATTACTTGCTGCACGTGCAGATGACAAAGCATCCATTAACGGATCAAGGAATCGAAAAGTTTCAGCAAGACTACAAAGCGGTATTTGGTGATTAAGGATTGATATTGGTATATATTTTGGGATGAGGACCGGAGATATCACAGAGCAGTTAGTGTACGCTAACTGCTCTTTTGGAATCTCAACAAAGTCCAAGCTGAAATTATGGGATATTGATTTGTTAAAAGGGTTTAGCTAATATATTAGTCTTTACTATAAGGTGATTTATGGCCGATATTTAAATCGAATCGATGTTATTAAGGTGGCAGCAAAGGTGCACCAAAACAGAAGTAATAAAGGTATTTCGGCTATTGTCTTGTAGGGATTGATAAAGTACAATATAGTATATAGCGGGGCGTAGATGTAATAAAATCGCCTTGATTTAGAAGTGATACTGCCACTTATGATGGAACATACTAAAAATTGAGATGGTGAAATATGATTTTACAGATTTCAAATTTAACAGAAGATCACGCAAAACAAATATGTAATTGGAAGTATCCTGGTGTGTATTCAATATACAATTATCCAAGTTGGGAATTTATAAAAAGAAATAATTGGGCTATAACGAATATTGATAGACGCAAAAATGAATTTTATTCTGTTCTTAATGAACAAAATTTATTATTTGGCTTCTTTCGTATATTACCGATTCAAAATAAATTAATACTTGGTTTAGGCATTGCCCCAGAATTTTGTGGATATGGATTTGGACATGATTTTGTAGAATTGATCACTAAGTATACACAAAATAAATTTCCACTTCAAAAAATATATATGGAAGTGCGAGAGTTTAATAAAAGGGCTATGAAATGCTATGAAAGCGTAGGCTATGTTAACGTTGAAAAGTATTATAAAGAAACCCCAATAGGAGGAAGTGACTTTTTTTTATTTGAATATAAAAATGATTAATCCTACATTGTTTATAACATAACACTTAAATACTTCATCATACTGGACTTGGGTCAATAGTTTAGACACAAGTCCACAATAACGGTATCTATATAAGTTTAGTTTGCCGCTGTACCAACTACGAAAAAACTAAAACTTATTTATATGCAATATCTGAGGAGGAAAATATGTTACAAGTAATACCTCGTAACCAATCGTTTGTGGCAGGATATAAAGAATATTGCCAAGAGTTTTATGATAAGAATATCGTAACATTTATTCCAACTAATCCAGAGAGGATAGATGAAACTTGGTATGAACGCACTGCTGGGTGGTATGCCAGAAAAGAAATGGAAAGCTTCGATGGATATACCAGAAGCGTACATTTCTGGGCAATTGATGATGGTAAATTCATTGGAGAATTTCAACTTCGACTCGAATTAAATGATGATATTATGTTTGGTATTGGAAGTATTGGGTACTCAGTACGAGTAACTGAATGGGGCAAAGGCTATGGAAATGAAATATTGAAACAAGGGCTTGAAATTGCACGAAATTATGGACTTGAAAAAGTGTTACTAAATATCGACAATGATAACCATGCCTCAATCCGTATTTGCGAAAATAATGGCGGTGTTTTGATGGATATAATTATGTTAGAATCAAAAGAAGAGGGAAAACGTCTTGTTCGCACATATTGGATTCTTTTATAGCGTTTAAGAATAATGTACATTTAAATTGCTTCTCATTCTGAGTTTACAAAAGCGAAGTAGAAAATTAATACTAGGTGGAGTACTGTGAAAAACAATATTATGATTGCGGGAGTACCCGTGCTGGCAAAAGTACAATATCATATATAGTATCAAAATAATGAATTTAGAAAACTTTACAGGAAAGGCGGAGGTTAATTTGAATATAATCAAACAACGAAGAAATATGAAATTTATATACAAGCAGCATAAAAATCCAGCAGGTGTTGTCCTGCTGGATGAAAAATTTACATTTTTTCAATCTACTTGACGGGAAGCGGTTCATAAACTTTTGCAACTTCCTTTATTGATTTATGAATATTATTTCATCTTATTTTGATATCAACATGTTTTCCAATTCCTGCATTGTAAAGTTGATTTTATTCTGTTCGTTACTTTTCCACTGTTTGCTGGTAACAATATTGTCATTTTCATCGTATTCATAGCTTGCCTGCAAAGGATTTAGTAAACTAGCAGGAGAATCCGCATAAGTTTCAAGGAAAAAAACATACTTATGTTCTTTTTCTAATTTGGCGTCAATGCTATCTTCAAGAGCATATTCAATATTTCCAATGATTCCTCCGAGCTGTTTAACTTCAATTACATCGTTTTCAGCATAATCACCTTTATAAGCTTTTTCAATCTTAATAGTGTAAACAGTATAAGGTGTGGTGCTATCGTCTATTTTACCACCTGGATTAAGATATTCATCATCAGAATTAACTTCTTGAGTTATATTTAAATTCCTATATGTAAAATCAATAATTTTACCCTTAATAATAGTGTCCGCCCTATCAACTAAGTTCTCTAGGGTATCATATTTGGGGTAATCTGCTGAAATTGTAACTTTCTCCATAGTTTCAGAATTTCTAGTAACAAAGAAAATTCCAAAAATAACTACGGCAGAACAGATGAGAATTGTAATAATTGGTTTAAGCTTCATGTTTTGTTTCCTCCTTAATTATTTATAAACAGAATTTACTTCACTAACATCAAATGCCTGAGGGGTTATCATTGTATTACGATCACGGGAAGAATTCATAATAGATGTTTTAGTTGTGTGATCCAAGCAAAAGATGTGGCCATATTCGTGAACTAAAGTGGATTGAACAAAATTAGCAAAATTAGTAGCATCATTACTAATAGTTCTTGCATTTAATTTAATTGTAAATGGACCTGGGTTTGCAGATGAAGCCGTTCCATACCAAGTGTCTGTGTAACTTGCTGCTAAGACAGAATTTTTTGAAGTTGATAGAACACCGACTGTTACTTTAGTATCTGTACCATTCCATGCGACAGCAGCTGCATTCATGGGTGTCTTCCATGTGTCATTATAAGTGTTAGTAGGTACGTTAATATGAGGAGTTTGTGATCCCCAGCTTGGATCAGTTTCTGCTAATATAGGCGCTGATGTTAAAACTAGTGACATAATGGACATTACTGCGATTTCAAAAAAAAACCTTTCCAATTTCTTCATAAACCCAACTCCTTATTTAGTATTTTTTATATTATTTACATAAGTTACAATACAATTTTAACATAATATACAGCATATGTAAAGTATTGCCAATAAATTACCAACTCCGAAAGGAGCGTCTGTAAAAACACAGGAAGATATCACTACAGAACGGATTATGATGATTACCCCACTTATGGAGCCTGGCCTTGATCCTCAGCGAATCATTCAAACAATAAAAGAATTATGCGAAAGACACAAGATTTCCTATCGTACTATCAATCGTTATCATCAAGCTTATCTTAGTAAGGGTTTGAAGGGTTAAAGCCTAAAACCTCTTGCAAGCGTGAGAAAACTACACTTCCAAAGAATTATCCAGCCATTGTGGAGGAGGCTATTATACTCCGCAGAAAATGTCCTAGTCGTAGTGTTCAGGATATCATTAAGATTCTGGAACTTGAAGGCATGGTTCCAACTGGAACATTAAGCCGAAGTACTCTTCAGAGACATATGTAGACTGCTGGTTTTGGAACACGCCAAATGAAACTATACATAAACAAGGGTACGGATTCCAAGCGGTTTGAAAAGCAACACCGGTGTATTCACCGGGTACCGGTACTATAGTAGAATACATAAGTCCAGAATGTATTCTGGAAGGATTGAACATTCTACAAACTGCTAACGAAGTGAATTCTTAATAGAATCTAATAAAAAGCACATCCATTGTTTCTAAAATATATCGAGCTAATGAATGTGCTTTTTATTTTTAGCTCTGTTAGACAAAAATATTGATATTAAGTAAATATGTAATGTATAATATTACCATGCTGATGGTTCGTAATAGTTAGCAACTGTGAATTGAAAATTATTTATATAATGCGGAGGTGTAGGATAATGCGAGATGTTCATGTACATTTTTTACATGGAAATGGTGGAGGCTATAATATTGATTTTTTTGAGGGTTTTATCAAAGCTGCTCAAAATACAGGGCTTGATGAAATATACTTGCTTGAACATACCCACCAATTCATTGAGTTTGAGAAAGTATACGAACCAATAAAGACATACAACGATTATCAGCGTAACTGGATATGTAAAAAAATGAACAGTTCGATAAAAGAGTATATTAATTTTATAGAAACAGTAAAGGATACTCAATACCCTGTAAAAGTTAAATTTGGTCTTGAAGTTTGTTATATTCCTGAAACTGCTGACGTACTAGCAAGCATTCTTGACGAATATGAGTTTGATTTTCTTACAGGCTCTGTACATTGGATTGATGGTTGGGGATTTGACCATACAGGACAGAAAGGGCTTTGGAAAAGTATGAACGTAAATGAGGTTTATAAAAGGTACTATAACATAATGTTCCAATTATGTGAAAGCGGTCTTTTCACTGGTCTTGCGCATCCTGATTCAATCAAGTGCTTTGGTTACATACCTGATATTGACTTAACAGATTATTATAATGAATTATCTATTCTTTTATGTAAACATGGTATGTATGCTGAAAATAGTGGTGGTCTACGGTTAAATTATTGCTCGGATTTGGAGTTGGGTCTGAATTCAAAATTGCTATCTGTTTTTCAAAAAAATAATGTGAAAATTGAGACAGCTTCTGATGCGCATAAACAAAGCGATGTTGGTGTAAATATCCTTGAACTTGAAAATATGCTCAAAGATTAGTTTACACATAATAAGCATTATCTGAAGTTAGGTTGGTTCGACTTCGTTTACAATTGCGAATTTAAAAGGAGGGAAAATTACATCCCTCCTTTAATCATATCCATATACCAACATTATTATCTAACAGAGCTTAATTAATATAAAGAGTATCAGCACTTAAATTATAAAGTTTTGGTATAAGTTTTAGTATATATACCAAATCATAACCCCCTTATTCTAAAGGTTTCAAGCTTATTCGGTATATATACTATAATAATTTAGTGTGGGTGCTTTTGAAAATAAAGTACATTTTTTGACCGTTTTTACAAAATTAAATTTTTAGTTCTCCTGAAAATAAAGTACATTTTTAGGTAAATTTTTAAAATAATTTTTTCAGTTATTTCAGTATTTCTATTTTTCATTTTCCCTCAATTTTACCACCTTAGCAGCCTGGCGCCGGCGGCTATCCTCAAGTGCAGCATAGTGTTTCTTGGTTGTATTTACATCTTTGTGACCGAGAACATCGGCAACCAGATAGATATCACCAGTTTCCCGATAGAGGCTTGTGCCATATGTACTACGAAGCTTATGCGGGGTGATGGTTTTTAGCTTTGTAACGGTGGAAGCATACTTTTTAACAAGGTTTTCTACGGAACGGACATTGAGGCGCTTCATTTGTATGGAAAGAAATAGTGCATTCTCATGTCCAGTAGCGGGAACCAGTTGTTTCCGTTCCTCTAGGTATTCTAATAAGGCATCACGTACTTCATCGCCAAAGTAGATTACTACCTCGTTACCGCCTTTTCTTTGAATCTTAATGCCGTTATTATCAAAATCAACATCATTGATATCTAGCCCGACGCATTCCGATACACGGATACCGGTTCCAAGTAGCAGTGTCATGATAGCAAGATCACGCAGTTTTGTCTTTTCATGAAATACCTGCTGCTTTTTTGTCAGGGCTTTCCCAGATTCCACTTCATCCAGCAAGCGCGCAACTTCATCGATTTCCAGACGGACAATTTCTTTCTCATGTAGTTTTGGGATATCTACAAGGGAAGGGGGATTCGTCCGTATGATCTGCTTTTTATAATAGTAGTTATAAAAACTGCGAAGGGCAACTAACTTTCTTTTCTTGCCGTTTTCCTTATTTACATATTCTTTATCATCCGCCTTATAGTAGGAGAGATAATCCAAAAATTCTTCAATATCTAAGGGCATGATTTCGTCTAAAATATCTACCTTAAGATCAGTAATGGGTGTATTCTTCATCGTGGGATTGCTTTTAGCCAGGAACTCAAAGAAAATCCTTAAATCATAAGCATAAGCAATCCTTGTTCTGGAAGAGGTCGTAGGCTCGATGCCTCGAAAGAAGTCCTTGCAGAACTTCGGTAAAGTCTGCAATAAGGAACGCAGCTTTACCGCATTATCGATATTTACCTGTTCATGATAGCTTATTTCTGCCATAAATTTTTCTCCATTCCTGCACATGTATTTTGTGCGTTTGAATCTGTGCCGAACATTTCGTAGGCACAGATTTGTGATTAGCCCGTCAAAAGCCTTCTTAACAAATCGTTTTCATCAATTTGCACAAATCAAAGTAAACTTAAGTAATTAGGAAACAATATTTTAATTCGCAACTGTTTGAAGTCGTTGGCACGTACCATTACGTACTTCATTCCAAGTACTGCGTTTTATGCAGTGCTTTGGGGAACATGCGTTGCGAATGAAATTTGTTTCATATTACTTGTCAACGCATAGATTGTACAAATTGATGAAATCGAGTTTATAAATCGGCTTTTTCACTCATATCAAATTGTGTTGAGAGTGTATTTCTTTCAACCTTTACTTCATCTCTGTACCACTTTTATGTATAGTAAAATTTCTTATGCATTATCCTATGATGAAATCTATTTTAATGGTTACAAAACAAATTGCCAGGTTGTCAGGGTTTCTCTGTTACGAATTCTTAATGATTAGTTATCGTAAACGCTCTGCTATGTAATTAATCGGGAATTATCCTGCCAGAAACTCATGATGCCTGTACATCTTTACGTATTCATCTCTAAGGCTATTATAATAAATCTAAAAATGAATTACAAGGCGGGAATTGGAATATTCTACAAGTGTAACATGTAAAAAAGTTTCAATCACTCGAATGGTAATGTGCTAATCTGATACAAAAGTCCCGGTTTTGTCAAGGCATTTATTTAATTTTATAGGTTCTATCGAGCTAGAATAAATATTACAAATCCAAGATGGAATTCAAACCGATATTTACCAATACAGGAACTATTATGAGATTGCTGTAGTATAAAACATTTAATGGAAAAATATAATCTACAGCAGTAGAATGCCTATTTTGAAAGAAAATTTTGCTGATTGTATTTTAGAAGATGTAGAAAATGCAATCCTATATAAGGAAGATTTGCAAAAATACAAATTTATTTCATAAATGACACATTTTTAACACTATTTAACACTATTGTAATAATTACGGATAAGGTGGATTCTTTAGCAAGCCATCTTATGCACAAAAGATAAACCGGTAATTGTTGATATTATAGAAGTTATAACTTAAACAGCAAAGGAACTTGTAGACCGCACCACAGAAAAAATAGGGGATGATGACAGAAAATGGAACTATTTATGCAAAAGATAATGAATACAAACGCTGTCAAAGGGAAAGTACTCCGTGATCGTTTGCTCCTTTTCAAACTAGGATGCACGGTCATTGTTGCGTTGCTTTTGGCATGCTTATCCGGGACAGCCGTTTCTGCTGCATCGGGCTTGAAGATTTATGATTACCAATCGAAGAAGAATTTAACCTATACTGGAAAACAGGTTAAGGTTATGTTAAATGGAGAGCAAATTAGTAAGGATGAAACACCTGGCATTATTATTGATGGAATTGCTTTACTTTCTTATAAGGATATCTTCGCAAATTCTCCTATTAAAGCAAAATGTGTTTACGATAAACCAAAAGGAACTGTTACCATCAAAGGCTCCGGTACTACCATAGTTCTTACGATTAACAGCAAAACAGCGGTTGTGAATGGGAAAAAAGTTAGTATTCCGGTTGCACCGGTGAAGATTAAGTACCGATTTGCCGATGTTGCCAAGATATTGGTTCCTTCAAGGTTTGTTGCTGAAACCTTGGGATATAAATATACCTGGAACAGTTCAAACAACACGGCTGCTATTGAGGGAAATCCCTTTATGCTGTCGATTAATGATGGGAAAGAATTTGCCTATACGGAATCTATCGCTGATGTAAGTGTAGATGGTAAGAAGATAAGCCTTGGAAATATGCCAGGTCTTATTATCGATAATATTACAATGCTTCGTGCGAAAAGGGTATTTGCAGATTCAGCAGTCAAGGCGAAGTATTCCTTTAATACTAAGGATCAGACAATAACACTTACCAAGGATGAAAATGTTCTTAAAATGACGATTGGTAAGAAAACAGCTATACTCAACGGAAAATCGGTTGAAATGGATATTGCACCAATGATTGTAACGAATCTTAATGTAAAATCAAGCTTTGTTATGGTACCTGGTAATTTCACAGCTTCCGCGCTTGGATATGATTATTTTTGGAATCAAAGCAAAAGGACTTCAGAGATTACCACACATAAGGAAGATTCCTCGGATGAGACCGGGAAGGATGATTCGGAAACCGGCGGTGATCCGACGGCTCCAGAGCTAGGAGACGACAGTGTTATTAATGAGAATGGAACCGTCCTTCGCCAGTGGCTGTCCAATGAATCATTACTGGGCAAAGGCTCAAATGTTCATGAGATTGCAGGCAAAGGCAATGCTACAGACGATGCCGGAACCATTTCCGTTAATTTAAGCAACATCAATCAGCAGATGTTAAATGTTGAAACCTATCAGTTCCCGGCTACAATGCCATATGGAGAAGTCACCTCGAGCTTTAAGAATAAGGTGATCACGATTCGGGTTCCGGGTATGAATTGTGTAACTCAAACCAATTACTTTAATGAAACGACGAATTCCGTAATTGAACATGTTACTACGAAGTACGATAGTACGAATACGTCAGCGGTTATAGAAATCGCAGTACGGTCAGAGAATATTACCTATGATGTATCCTTATCTGCTGACCGAATGAACTTATACATAAACCTATATAAGAACAGCATTACCTCAGCAACGGTAGGAACGAATGCCAAAGGAGATTATATTACCTTGACCGGGATCCGTCCGCTGGAGGTTATGATTACGAATCAGGGTGGTTATCTGACACTTGATCTGCCGTATACCGCCAATGGAGTTGGCGATCAATATGCGTCCATCAGCGGATCAAAGTATGTAAATCAATTTTTCACCGTAAATTCGAATGATAAAACACAGGTGTTTATCGAACTGAAAAACGGAGCTGATTATTACATCATAGAAAACGGGAATTGGTATACGCTTTCTATTCAGCCCAAAGGTACTGTTGTAGAACCGGAGGAAGAGAACCCGGGTGATATCAATAAGGATAATTATGAAATAAGAATTCCAAGACCGGCAAATGTCCGCAGCAATATGATTTCGGACGAGGACTATTATTATAAAAAACAATTTGCAATTAAGCTGTCCGGTGATTATACTTCTTATTTTAATACGAATCCGGTTGTTGTTAATTCCAGTGTAATTCGTGATGTTACTGTCAAGCTAAATGCAGATAATCAGACCGAGATTTGCTTTACAACCACGAAGCTGCAGGGATATGAATATGTGATGGATGATTCGTATATCTATGTAAATATTGATATACCGAAAAACATTTATAAGAATATTGTTGTGTTAGATCCGGGCCATGGCGGTGGTGCAAATGGTGCGCAGTACTTTAATACAAAGGAAAAAAATCTGAACTTTAAGATGCTGTATACGATCGGAAGAAAATATTTTGACTCCGATACTTCGAAGATCAAGGCTTATTATACAAGAGTTACCGATAAAGATGTGGATCTATATGACCGCGCGGCATTTGCGAAGGAAGTCGGCGCAGATTTATTTGTCAGTCTTCATATGAATGCATCAACGTCAAAAAGTGCCAATGGTACGGAGGTTTACTATTCTTCCAGTAATAATGACAAAAACCGTGCCGGGCTGAGCAGCTCCCGTCTAGCTACGCTGCTTGTGAATAATTTGTCCACAGTTCTTGGTACAAGCAAGCGCGGAACCAATACCGCCAAATTCGTCGTCGTTCATAGAAACACCGTACCGGCAGTATTAATTGAATTAGGATTTATGTCGAATCAGAATGACTTTAATAAAATAAGCAATGCATCCTATCAGGAAACGGTTGCAAAAACAATTTATGAAACGTTGTGCGATGTATTTGATCAATATCCTACCGGCAGATAAGCATGAAGTAGGAAATACCGCAGCATGTTTGATAAAAGAATAGGAATAGCCTGTTCCATCTGGGTAACTTGTCAGGAAAGGACAGGCTATTCTTAAAATATATGCAGGGATTAATCACAGACTCTCTTGCAATGTTCCTGATATTTACAACTAGTTTAAAGAGTTTGTGTCAGCGCGGCATTCACATGCTCTATGCTACCGAATAAGCCGCGCAGAAATGAGGTTGAAGATGAAAATTACTGGATTTGCAAAACGCTTTCCGTTAAAAACGGTGACCATATGGCTTCTTATATTAAGCTTTTTAATAGCCTCACCGGCAGGGATCGCGTTTGCGAAGGAAGACAATTCAGAGGATGAATTTAAGGCGGTTTGGATTTCTTATCTGGAATTCAATGACCGTTTGAAAGATCCAAAGACGGGGAAGAAGGGATTTACCGAGAAACGTTTTCAGGAAATGATTGATGAAATGTTTGATAACGTTGTTGATTTAAATATGAACGCAGTGGTTGTTCATGTTCGTCCGTTTGGAGATGCGATGTACCCATCGGATTATTTCCCGTGGTCCAAATATATCTCCGGAACGCAGGGAAAGGATCCGGGATTTGACCCGCTTAAGTATATGGTTGAGGCAGCTCATGATAGAAATCTGGAGTTTCATGCATGGATTAATCCCTATCGTGTGACAAGCGGAACCACGGATGTTAATACCTTATCCAAGGACAATCAGGCAAGAAAATGGCGGACCAATAAATCAAAACGGGATGACCGATATGTTCTCAGCTTTGGCGGATCGCTGTACTATAACCCTTCCGAGGTCTGGGTGCAGTCTCTGATCCGAAGCGGTATTGAGGAAATTGTAGAGAATTATGACGTGGACGGAATTCATTTTGATGATTATTTTTATCCGACCCTGGGTTCGAATTATAAGAAAAACTTTGACTATAAGGAATATAACGAGCATTATGATTGGTGTAAGGAGAATAAGGTTAAGGTAAAGCCGATTGCTGATTGGCGCAGGGACAATGTAAACCGGTTAGTGAAGAAAACCTATGAGTTGATTAAGGACATTGATGAATCCGTGCAGTTTGGCATTAGTCCAGGTGGTTTCCTGGATTACCTGCTGATGGATGACCGGTATTACAGCGATATCGAGACCTGGCTTTCAAAGCCGGGATATGTGGACTACATTGCTCCACAGCTTTATTGGTCCTTTGATCACGCCACGTTCCCTTACGATAAGACCCTGGACCGTTGGCTGAAGATGCGAACCAATACGGATGTGAAGGTTTATGTCGGGATCGCTACCTACAGAGCCGGTTCAACTCTGGAGAAGGCATGGAAGAATGATCCGAAATTATTAAGTAAGCAAATCGAATACGGACGGGATACCGGCCTTGTTGACGGCTATCTCTTTTTCCGCTATGATTTCTTCTACAAGAAGGCGACCAAAAGCGGAGTAGATTATCTTTTGAAGATACTCTAATTAAGACGAATAAAATGTTATTTAGAGTTGCAAAGGGAAAGAGTGAAACAGAGCTCCTATAGAATAGGATAAATAGAATATATTTACATAAAAAATGCTATAATCAAGCTGATAGATGCTATCATTGATTATAGCATTTTTTATGTAAAAAGCGCAAAAGGCCGCTATCACGAACTCCATGATGCGTAAAAGGTAGTACAGAAATACACCTTCAACCACAAATTTTGTGCCTGCGAAATCCTCGGCACAAATTCGGATTCACAAAATACATGTGCAGGAATGGAGATAAGGTTGAAAGGAGCATGGTTATAAATTTGATATAAAAAGAACGAATGATATCTTGAATAATATTATAGGTGTTTTGGAAATAGGTTTGTTTATAAATCTTTGCAGCCGCATTATAGTTGGTACTGAAAATGATGTAGAAACCATAGAAAACAATACCCTATAGGGTAGATTGCATTTATATAGCAGCACTTCCAGATAATACATAAAACTTATTATGGTTTATTCATATTTTGTTCACATTTATGCCATATAATAATTTTGTAACATATTTAATACTAATGTAATAAATTACAGATGATAACAAATTTACCAAGATATGATAAATAATAATACATACTTCTGGAGGTTATTATGACTAGAACATCACGCAAGATAGCAATAGGATGTATGGTAGGTACATTGGCATTTGCAGGGCAGATCAATAAAGCAAAAGCAGCGGAGCTGCCCGTAGCAGGCATTGATATGGTTCTTAGTGCATTTTATGAGAATGAAAATAGTACAAATCTGAATATCAGGGAATTTTTAAAAACGGATCTATTATCCGAATTCAAGGATTTAGGGATTGCACAGGTATCAAATTACGTTAATGTAAGAGAAGAAGCAAGCGAGGATAGCAAAATTGTCGGAAAGCTTTACAACAATGCAGCAGCTACTATTCTTGCGGAGAAGGGTGACTGGTATCAAGTAAAATCAGGCACCGTTACCGGGTACATAAAAGCAGATTATTTAACAACCGGGGATAAGGTAGAGGAGCTTGCGGATCAGGTAGGAACCAAGATCGCAACCGTTAACACGACAACCCTCAAGGTAAGAGAAAAAGCAAATCTTGAATCAAGAGTACTGACCTTAGTGCCCGAGGGTGAGGAGATGACCGTTAATAAGGAAAAGAAGGAATGGCTCAAGGTTACCTTTACCGATGGAAGTACCGGTTATGTAGCAGCAGATTATGTGGATATAAGGACCGAATTTGACGAGGCGATTTCCATTGAGGAGGAAAAGGCGCGGCTTGCAGCGGAAGAAGCGGCAAAAAAAGCAAAGGAACGGGAACGAAATCAAATACATTCCTATTCTACGAGTAGCTCTTCCTCCGGTAATTCAAGTTCCTCATCAGGCAGTGCTTCCGGCAGTGCTTCCAGCAGTTCTTCCAGCAGTTCTTCCTCAGGGCAATCCTCTTCCCTAAGAAGTAAAATTGTATCCTATGCGTTGAAATTTGAAGGAAATCCTTATGTATGGGGCGGCACAAGCTTAACCTATGGAACAGACTGCTCCGGCTTTACGCAATCCGTATATCGGCAATTTGGCATCCGTATTCCAAGAAACTCAAGATCCCAGGCAAGCAGCGGAAGCCGGGTATCCCTGAGTAATATAAAGAGTGGAGATTTGATCTTTTATAGCAAAAACGGAAGGATTAATCATGTCGCCCTCTATATCGGTAATGGAAAAGTGATTGGAGCAAGCAGCAGAAGAGAGGGAATTACAATTAAAAACTATAATTATAGAACTCCTGTTAAGGTGGTCAGCTATCTTAATTAATACCTATAGCTTTCATAAATTATGTACGGAGGAAGTTTTAGATTGAATAAACGTAATAAAATATTGATGATAAGCGGAGCTGTCTTAGCTGTAATCCTTATTACCGTAGTCGTATATAACGGCATAAAAGCGGGTAGATCTTCACCGGATGCTGATAGTAAGGATATAGACAATCATATGCTGGAAGCTGAAAATGCAGAGGTACCGGAGGATACATCGGGAGCATTTCTCGCAGACGAGGCAGTTGCAGAGGAAGCATGGGAGATCACAGATGAGATAATTTCGGAAATTGAGACTTTGGTTAAGAAATATTATTCGGCAGAAGAGCTTAAGGATGAAGTTCTGGTAGGCGAAACAAAGAAAGAGCAAAAAAAAGCCAAACAGGAAATAACTGCAAAGCGGGATGGAATTGAATCCTATGAAGATATTGAGGTTCTTATAAGAAAAGGATTAGAGAAAGACACCTATATCGCCTTTACCACTTATAAAACCAGATTTATAAATATCGATACATTGGCTCCGGGCATGAGCATTCTCTACATCGTACCAAATGAAGATGGAAAACTGGGAGTGCAGAACATTCCGGAAGATAAAAAACTGGAGGAGCATATTAATACTCTGCTATCAGAGGAAGAAATTGCTACTTTGGTGGAAAAAGTAAATGCCGGTTTTTCGAAGGCAATCAAAAAAGATGAAAACTTAAAGACATTTGTGGAAAAGCTTTCCGAAGAAGCGAAGAAGGAAAAGAAAAAGGATAAAAAGGACAAGAAATAAAGCGAATCGGAAGGGGCAACACAAAAGACGAATGCTAAATAAGGAACATTCTGTGAGAAATAAATCAAGAAAGAAGGAAAGAACATAGGAAAAGCGATTAGGAAAGCATAAGATAAGAGGCATAGGAAAGTCCTGTAGGAAAAAAATAGATAAAGAACATTAGAAAATCCATGTAGGGGAAACATTGATAAAGTTATTAGAAAGTCCTGTAGGAGAAAGACATATAAGGAACATCAGAAAGTCTTGTAGGAGAAAGAGACATATATAAAGAACATAGGGAATAATAAATGCGAAACGATTTGAAATAATATAAAAATTCTAGAGAAGAACACACAGAAAGAATTATTGCAGAAAAACGATAAGGAAAGCTGTACAAACAACGTTAAGAAAAGTACAGGAAAGAACATAAGGGAAGAAGATAGAAAATAATCACCAAAAAAGCGTAAATAAAAAACACAAGAGAAGAAGATAAGAGAAAATATAGCATAAGAACATAGGAAAAGAATATTATAATAAATATTGGATAGAATTTGAGAAAGAAACATAAGAGAAGATTGCAGGAAAGAAACGATCGAAAAAAAATCAAGTAATATCAGACAAAAATAAAACAAGAAACAAAAGCAAAGAAAGCTCATAAACGTGAAACGGTGAATACGATTTTACGTTTTATGGGCTTTCTTGTTTTGTACGTAAGGTCATATAAAACCATGAACAGGAATAGAACTCATATGGTTAGATAAGACAACCAAATAAATATATCCATGATTATATAATATTTGGAAGCATGTTTAAATTTTTCTTCCATTACCCCAAAATTCCTGGTATCTTTATCGAATTTATTTAATATGACAAAGGAAAGGAGCAATGTTATGAAAAAGATTATAAGCTTTATGTTAGCGTTCATGCTTGTCTTTACACCAACATCAACTGCTTATGCCAAAAACAAAAAAGATAATAAGCAATCGAATAAGTATGAATGGACACAAAGCAAGAACAACAGATTCAAGGTAACAAAGAAACACTTTACGATGAAAGGCCAACCGGTTATAAAATACGGCAAGTATAAACTACCCATTAACCCTGTGAAAAAAGGAATGGGTGCATCCGTTGATTATAACGATAAAAAATCAGTTATTACCGTGGTGAAAGGCAATATAGAAATCGTCATTGATTTTAAGAACAAAGTTGTAAAGATTAACGGAAATATAGATACCAGTACCGATATTTTCAACAAAAAGAATAAGAATAATATGTTTGTTTTAATCCAGTATATTGCTGAAATCTTTGGTATGAAAGCCGATTGTGGGGATGACGAAATCATCGTAGAGGATCCCGGACTTGATTATCCGACCAATCTTGTGATTACTCCAATTGGAACCAATGTTAAGGCAAATACTCTCAATGGTTCTACCACTGCCATGCTCGTAACAGCAGACATCAAAGCCGGCCAGGCAACCGGTGGACGTGCCGAACTGTATGTTGGTTCAAGGCTTGTGGCTGTGGATAATGAAATCTTAGCAGCCGATAAGAAGGTAACCTTTACAACCTCGGACGGTTCGCCTACGAACGCAGAGCTTCAGTCAATTGTACCAAAAGGCGGCGTTGTAACCGTAAGACTTTATAATTCAAAAAACAATTATGTAGCGAGTAAAGTATCAAACCCTACGCTTCTGGTTGATTACGTTTCTCCGACAATTACCAGCATTGCCTCTGCCTCATTAAACCTATCAAGCGGCCAACTGTATCTCAATGTTACCGGGGCAGGAGCAATTGATGATAACGTAGATGTTACTAAGATTGTGATAGTTGACCAGCAGCTGGGAAGAAGCTATCGCTTAACCAACGACTCAAAAACAGGCTCCAGCGGTGTCGTAAAAAGTGATAAGCAGTTACTAGTTAATCTTGGTTCCCAGGATAAACGTGCACTTAGCCGATTAGGAAGCGGCAGCGTGTATCTGACCGTATCGGCAGGCTCTCTTATCTATGATAATGCCGGGAATAACTCTTATGCATATACGGCAGATCAAACGGTTCCGTTGGCATATTATGGTGCTAACCTGGATGCACCTACGAATGTAAAAGTTACCACGTATGGCACTGGTGCGAAAGAGAATACCCTGAATACTCAGACCACGTATATGACAGTAACGGCTGACATTACACCCGGTCAGGCTACCGGAGGAAAAGCGGAATTATACGTAGGATCCAAATTGATTGCATCCGATACCAATATCAGTTCAACGGATACGACAGTTTATTTCACGACCTCGGATCGTACACCGACCAATGCAGAACTTAGGGCGCTGGTACCGGCAGGAGGAGTGGTTACTGTTCGCCTGTATAATGCAAATAATAAGCAGGTAACCAGCAGCATTAATAATCCGACCCTGCTCGTCGATTATGCAGCTCCGACATTGACCAGTATTGCAAGTGCAACCTATCTTCCGGCAACCAACCAGATTTATTTAAGCGTTACCGGAGCAGGTGCAAAGGATGATAAGCTAGATGTTACGAAGATTTCCATCTTTGATTCCAACCTGCAGAAATCCTATGTCTTAACAAACAGTACCGGAACAGGATCTACCGGTGTTGTCAGCAGCTCCAATACCTTACTTATCTATCTTGGTATTGCGGATCGCATTGGTTTAACCGGTTTTGGAGAAAGCTCCATGTTCCTGACAATCGAAGAAGGGTCTATCATAACAGATGCCGCCGGAAATGCATCACCAAGTATGGCAGCACAGGTATTACCGGTTACCGTATCAAAATAACAGAAACATTATTTAAAACAAAAACAGAACTGAATCATGCCCTCTTAGAAAGAAAGCTGCCGATATGAATTGCCGGCAGCTTTTCTTGATTCTGAAGATTATGATTACGATCGATTGCATTTTGCATATTGCTTCGGAGACAACTTAAACTCCTTCTTAAAGGTTCGTACAAAGGTGGAATAATCACCAAATCCGCAAAGAGAGCAGACCTCACCTGCCGGTTTTCCTTTTTTTAAAAGATCAGCCGCTTTGATTGCCCGCTTTTTTTGAATATAGCTATATAAAGTAAATCCTGTTTCTTTTTTAAAAAGGTGCATGAGATAATACTTATTAATGTAAAACCTATCCGAAAGATAGTCGATGGATAAATCCTCCTCTAAATTGGAATTGATGTAGCTTAAGATTTCCTCGATCCGTGCATCGTATTTAATATCCTCCATATTTTTCGTTAGGTCCATTCCGAGGAACAAACGATTAATCTTAACAATAATTTGAATAAACAAAGCATTTTTTAAAATTTCACTTCCAAAGGAAGAATCATGCATCGCAGCATCCAGTTCAAGGAGATTTTGCCTTAGGGAAGAGATATCCGTCTTACTGGTACGGATTAAATTCAGCTTTCGTTCCGAGGCAAGCTGAAAACATTTTAACAGGTTGCAGTCATTTCGGTTATGTGCCTCTAAAAATATCGGATTCAGCCAGAGAATCATTCGCTCATAAGATTTATCCGGGCTGATAATGGGAAGATGAAGATCGTTTTTACCGACCAGCAGAATATCCCATGGTTTCAGCTTATAGGATTTCCCCTCAATAATATAATTGACATCCCCGGCAATAAAAATAATAATTTTGTTAAAATCATGGTAGTGAAATTCAAATTCATTCTTTTTCTGATCCTTTAAATTAAAGAAAAGAAAATCCTCATTTAGATAGCCTCTCTTAATTTTTTCAGAAGGAGCATGTTCATTCATTCAATCCCCCCTGCTTAATCGAATCAATGCAGCTTTTTCATACATAATCATGGCAGCAACGGCATTGATACATCACTATTAACATCCCAATAATTATACTTTATTATAGCATTTTATGCAAGAATTAGAACAGGAGATGCAATATTAATTGCAGAAATAGAGTATATAATGAATTATGATACAATAAAAACTCCACGATGAACTATCTATCCGATCCATGGCAAACGGTAAACTGCTGATTTCATCAAGCATATATACGTGAATACACAGCAAAGCTTCAATTGATTAATGTAAATAATATTCAAATTAATTAGAAAATCATCATTTAGAATTACTATATAGGTAAAAGGCGAGGGAAGGGGGAACCGCATCATAACCTTGTGGTGAATTAATATGCATAACTTTATTAAGAACTATAAAATGTCATTTGCTTTACTTTTATCCGTTGTAATCGGCGGGATATTAGGAGCGATCCTGGGGCCAAAGGCAAGCATATTAGAACCTTTTGGGCAAATATATCTCAATCTGATCTTTACCCTGATCGTTCCATTGGTTTTCTTTGGAGTAACCTCATCAATAGCAAATATGGGAGCAATGAAGAGGCTTGGGAAAATACTCGTAAGTATTGCGGTTATATTTTCGATAACAGCCATGATATCCGGGGTATTAGCCTTGATTTCAGCCTTGCTTTTTAATCCTCTTGAGGGAATAGATACAAATTCAATGAACAATATCTTGGCACATGCTGGAGGGGATGCTGCGGCAAATACAGAGAAATTATCGCTAGCGCAGCAGCTAGTGAAAACAATCACCGTAGGAGACTTTTTCGAGCTTTTCTCCAGGAACAATATGCTTCAATTAATCGTATTCTCTGTCATCTTTGGAATTGCAACCGCTTTGCTTGGAGAAAAAGCAGCCAGTGTTAAGAATCTATTGAATGCAGGCTCTGAGATACTAATGAAAATGATCCATATTCTTATGTATTATGCACCGATTGGATTAGGATGCTATTTTGCAACCATCGTTGGGCAGCTGGGAACACAGATCTTAGAAGGATACCTAAGAATATTTCTTCTGTATTTGGCTCTATCAATACTGTATTATTTCATATTTTTCAGCCTGTATGCGTATCTATCCGCAGGAAAGGAAGGTTTTCTGGCGTTCTGGAAACATGTCATTCCACCGACGGTAATTGCTTTGGCAACCTGCTCCAGTGCGGCATCTATTCCGATCAATCTAGCGGCTACCAAGAAAATCGGAGTTCCCGAAGACATTGCGGAAACCGTGATTCCGATCGGAGTGAATACCCATAAAGATGGTTCCGTAATCGGCGGGGTATTCAAAGTGGTGTTCCTATTTGCCCTGTTTGGCAAAGAATATCATAACCCGATTATGTTCCTTTCCATTCTGGTTGTAGGCTTTTTGGTGGGAGCAGTGATGGGGGCAATTCCGGGAGGCGGAATGATCGGAGAAATGCTGATTATCAGTGTATATGGTTTCCCTCCGGAAGCACTTCCGGTTATCGCAGTAATTAGTACCATTATTGATGCTCCGGCTACC
The DNA here is from genome assembly GCA_015057615.1 of Lachnospiraceae bacterium. Lineage (GTDB taxonomy): Bacteria > Bacillota > Clostridia > Lachnospirales > Lachnospiraceae > Mobilitalea. Next base: position 50,163 of record SVEA01000116.1, read on the forward strand.
GTATTAAATTCCACCGGTAATACCGTATGTGCAATGCTGGCAGCCAGGTTCGTTGATGGGAAGGACTGGTTGAAAAAGCCAGGAGCAAAAAAACAGGATGAGGGAAAGCAAACGGAACTTCTTGCCGTCAAATAAACAAACAAAAGAATTAAAAGATGGATATCTCCAGTCATACTATTTGGCTGGAGATATTTTTATGCTGATTACTTTGCCAGCGGGGTTTAGGAATATAAAAATTTATTCAATAACCATAGGTAATAACCGAAAATTAGCATCATAATAGTTATAAGCAGAGGCACTTTATCAGGAACTTTTAAAAACGCTCAGAGGGCACATCCATATCCTAATAAAAAATGTTTTCTATATTTCGATATGGAAATCCAAGACAAATAAAACAGATATAAAAATAACTTTTTTACACATATATCACAAGTAAAATGCAAATAAAGGAATAAATATGTCAAATTATCTAGTAAAATTTTAGAAAATGAGATATAATCATGGCATAATAATCAAAAAGTACCAATGATAAGCTATTTAGAAAAACTATTTCTAGAAAGGGGCAGGAGTATGAAAAAAAGGTTTCAACTATTGATGACAACATCTAATGTGTTTTCCAAATTATTTAACATCCGAGTTAAACTATTTATTGGCTTACTTGTTCCGGTTATATTACTAGGTATCTATGGCTTTAAATCCTATCAGATGTCAGAAAAAGCAATTATTCAAAATTATGAAAACAGTTCCGCAGGAACGCTGAATGCAGTCAGCGATTATTTGGGTTTTGGTATCAATATAATAGAGGAAAAGACGCAGGAATTTATTTCGAATCCTGAAATTAGAGTATATTATAATAAAAAAGGCGGCACAGAAGATACACTAACCACAATTAATCAGCAGTATACGATACAAAGTGCTATTGAATTAGCAATGGAAACGAATCCTTTTATATCCGGAGTACATTTACTTGGGAAATATGGGAAAGGGATTACAACTTCCGTTCCCGTTAGTGACAGCCTTTATGACGCTTTTGCAGAGTCATCGGAAGCAATGTACATAACGGATACACCAAAAAATCATGTATGGATCGGAAGCCATCCAGGATTGGACGGAAAACTGGTGAATGGTGATAAAAAATATACCGAAGAGGATTATGCACTGTCGATCATACGTAAAATGAACTCGAATAATGGCTATGTAATAATAGATATCTCCATGCAGCAGATCATAGATATGTTTGCCAAATACGATCTTGGGGAAGGCAGTATCACCGGATTGGTAACCGGCGATGGAAGAGAAATAATAATCGGCTCCGAGGAGGAGAAGTTATTTTCCAATCTGGCTTATTATCCGAATGCTATAGGTTCCGCAGAAACCAATGGATATTATTATGAAAACTATAATAAGGAAGAATATTTATTTCTATATAGCAAGGTTACCGATGCGGATGTAATCGTATGCTCCTTAATTCCAAAGACGACCATACTAAATCAGGTAGATGATATTAAAAAGTTGAATGTTGGATTTATTACCGGTGCCTGCATCTTTGCTGTAATCACAGTGGTCTTTATAGCTGGCGGTGTAAGCAAAGCAATCAGTTCCTTAATGAAATCGATAGCCCAGGCATCCGGCGGGGATCTAACAACAAAATTTAAATTAGGCGGAAGAAACAATGAATTCGGAGCTCTCGGCGATGGTATGACCAATATGATGAATAGCATCAGAAAATTAATCAGAGAGGTACAGGAGGTTGGTATGAAAGTCAATAATTCTGCAGGGGCTATGTCTGCAACCTCTGAAGAATTATTAACAGCAACAAAAGGGATATCACAAACCATCGATGATATCGAGAAGGGTGTTGTACAGCAGGCAAATGACACAGAAAAATGTTTGCTGCAAATGGCAGGATTATCGGAGCAAATCGACCAGGTATATACGAATACCAATGAAATTGAGAAAATTGCCGATAATACGAAAAGCATCGCTGGGGAAGGCATCATTATCGTTGACGAGTTAAGTATAAAATCAAAAGCAACCGCAGATATCACACAGAATGTCATTTATAAAATACAGGATTTCGAAAATCAATCCAAAAGTATTGCAAGCTTCGTATCCATAATCAATGAAATTGCATCGCAGACCAATTTACTGTCATTGAATGCTTCGATCGAAGCAGCAAGAGCCGGAGAGGCAGGGAGAGGCTTCGCCGTCGTTGCGGATGAGATACGTAAATTGGCGGATCAGTCCGTAGAAGCAGCAAATCAAATTCAGAAAATAGTAAAAGAAATCACTACGAAAACAAAGGATACCATTGATACGGCAAAGAAAGCTGAAAACATCGTAGAAACGCAGACCCTGGCACTGAATAAGACCATACAGGTATTTGATTCCATTAACGGGCATGTAAATGAGCTGGCAAATAACTTGAATAATATTTCTGTTGGCATTAAGCGGATAGAGACAGCCAAGGAAGACACCATAGATGCGATCCAGGATATTTCCACTGTCTCTGAAGAAACCGCAGCTTCCTCGGAAGAGGTTAGTGCTACCGCACTTAACCAGATCGATTCCGTAGAGCGTATGAGAAATGCGGCGATTGAGCTTGCAAACAATGCGAAGATCTTACAGGGAGCAATAAAAGTATTTAAAGTGGAATAGTAACAGGTCCTCAAAACTGAATCAAAAATAGAAGAGGAGGGCAGTGACGCTTTTTGTGGACGCTCTGCTAGAAGTCTTGGGCTGGTACATAGTTATGCGCAATTCTACATAGCGAAAGGATATTCAAATGATAAGAATTATGAGTTTTATAAAAAATTCACAGAATTTATACATTATAACAATTGCTATTATGTTTGCTGGAATATTAATTCCGATGCCAGATTTTTTGAGATATATAGTTTTAATATATAGATGATCAACAACAGATTCTTATATTCCAAAATAAAAAGTGGAGATTGATATTATGAAAAACAAAATTTATATTGCCTTCATGCTTGGACTCATCGGCATGGGTACTTTATACGGTTGTGGATATTCTTCATATGAGGAATCTACCATCGGAACAGAATCCACATTTGAAGAGTTAGATGTTGACTACACAACTAACGACGACGGGACATATACGTATAAAGACAACATCTACAAGTATAAAATTGAAGTTTCTGGTATTGAAGGAGAATCACAGGCTGCATTTATTATCTTAACAAATGATGAAGAAACTAGTTTTGAAGATATCTCTTACAGTTTGAAAAAAGCAGAAGCTAGCACAGGAATACCAGAATTCGTAGTATTAGGATGGTATTAAGAGAGGCTGTCGCACTAATTTGTGATATGCTCCCTTCTAAGTAGTCAGGTAAAATAATAAAAACTTGTCCCTTAGGAGGGAGCATATTTTTATGTCCAAAGAAAAATAACCGTTGAGAAAAAATGTTGGTAGTAAATCTATATGAGATAAGTAGTATGAATTCTGAATAGCTGGATTTTATATAATCTGGATGAATAAGATATTATATATAAAAAGGTCACCATCTATTCGTTAAACTGCGTTCGAGTTTTCGAAAGTGTATTTCGAAGGAATTCAAGGGAACGGTACTTGTTGGTCGGATACATTAATTCTCCCGCCTGTATACGACCTATCAGCAAGTATTCAATAAATGAGTTGTTTAACGAAAGCGGAGTGGAACGGAGCGTTAGTTTACTGGGTATCGTTCAATCCCTGCTTAGGACCTAAAAAATATTGACATTAAAGGGTACACATGTTAGGCTGTTTTGTTATAAAAAGTAAAGAATGGTTTTAGCGTAAGCGTTCATGATGTGCTTTTATGACAAGCCTTTTCAAAACATGTATACTGGGTTCATGATGTCAATATTTATTTCAACCGTCTATGGAAGTATAAGAAAAGGTATAAGTTATTTTGTAATTAGCTGATTTAAGGATTTTATAATGCTATAGATTAAATATGCATTAATAATATAAAATGTCTATATGAGGTAAATACGGGTGTCACATTGCACGTATTTGATACAAAGTGATTGATAGAAAGTACCTGATACTAAGCAATCATATTTTATCATTGTATCAACTTTATGAAAATACTTAGACTTCGCATTGCAAAAAAATGATACAAAAAAGACACACATCAACAGCAAATAGGTGGGTGTATCTGGTATTGATGCCGGGATGCCTTATAATTGAAGCTATTATAACATGAAAACTTGAAGGTGGAAACACTTTCATTACTATTTGTGCCACCGTTCGGCGGCGGAATGGAGATTATTATGAAAAAAATATTATCTTATAATATGTTATTCGTTGTTTTAATGTTATCGTTTCAGAATAAAAATGCAAATGCGATGAACTTGAAAGAAGCGGAGATAAAATTATATGCGGAAGAGGTGCCTGATGATATTATTGCCTACGCTCAAAATGATTTTCATAACCACTTAAATTCCCAAATAGATGGTATGAGTGAATATTATTTGGGTAATGCTATTAAGTTCTATAACTATTCTAACAATGTATTAACAAAATCAAAATCATATGGTTTTTTTGTGTATGATTATTTGGGAAATATCTATGGTACATACGAAGTAATATATAACGAGCAAGAGAGGAAATTCTATTCCTCATTTAATCGTGGTCTTCTTGAGCATTTATCAACCGTATTACAAGGTGAGGGTAAAACAAGTCCTTACGTAATCGTGAGTGATGAATCATTTAATGTCTGGGCAGTTAACAATAAAGATATTATAGAAGTCGAGACACATGATATAAATAAACAGAAATTAATGGATAAGAAACAACTATTAGAAAGAATAAATAATGAAATCAAACAAAATAAGAAATTAGAAATTGTATCTGCTACTATATATGATGAAGATTTGAAATATAATACTTTTAGCAATTTATCATACAATGCGGTATCTTCGACACAAAATATTTTACCGGTTAGTGGATTTATGCAATACTCATTGAATTGGTGTGCTTATTGTACTACAGCTTCTATTATAAATTATGTAAAAGGGGCTATGTTAAATCCGTCGATAATTTGCTATGCAATACACGGAGATTACAGGGATCAAGGAGCAACAGATGATCAAATTAAGCAATATGCAAAATCTGCTTGGTCTTTTAATTCTTTATACGAAACATATTCCCTAATGGATATGAGTATAATAAAGAATCAAATTGATAATAATCGTCCGTTATATCATACTTGGCGAAATACATCAACAGGGGCAGCGCATGCTACGGTATTAAATGGATATACTGATTCACCACAATATGGAAAATATTATTATTTTATAAATTCATGGACAAGTTCCCCTAGTTTTTCAGTATCGGTTGATACATCGGGTTCGTATACATGGATCGATGCTGGTGTTACTAGAGTATTTAGAGGTGCAATTTACAATTGGCAATAAGTTTTCTGTATAAATATTTGATATTGTAATAATATAATCTGTTGAAATAAAATAATTAAAATAAGGGTTCTATTTATTTAGGATAAATCAACATTCTTATCCTTATATATGAATAGAACGCTTAATATTGGATTTGTGTATACTGTATTAAAATTAATGATAGAGTTTTATTTAGAATACAAATTCTAAAAGTATATAAATTTAAGGAGGATGCAATGACAAGAGGTAAATGGAGATATGCGGTATGTATCGGTATGATACTATGTGTTGGTGTTATATTTTTCATTTTTATTCAGCAGAGAAAACAATCGGCATCCACAGCAAAACGTGATACAAGTCAAAACACGGAATGGCAGGATTTTAATCCGTTTGATTTTGATACGGATGATATTTTGTCCATAACGTATATTAAGGACCGCAGCGGCCTTGGAGAAAAAACCAATCTGTGCTGGTATATTGATAACGAAATTGGCATTCAGGCCATCATGGATTGTATTGAGCAGGATACTTCTTATCATGGATATTTTGATTTGAAAGAGAACCCAAGCGGAAATACCGTAATTGTTTTATGGTTTGTATTGTCAGATGGATCATCGAAAAAAATGATTTATACTGACGCATGGTTAACGTATGATGATATCACCTATAAGATAATCAATAGAGAAGACTCACTGAAACATGCTACTAACAGTATATTGAAGGATTATCAGTCGACTGAAATTTCGGGAATAGATAATCCGTACGGCAGGTAACAGAGTAATCCTTTGTCAAATCCTTCTCCTTTTTAAGAACTTATTGCCACAAAGACAGAGTCCTTACGGAGTTTCATTACAATAAAGTTCATTATTTAGTTGCTATTACTAAAAAAGAATGTACTTTATAAATCCTTACTGGATAAGGAATAGAGACGTAAAGCGTATGAGTTTTTAAAGAGTAGTTCTTATATGGCATTGTGGAACTGTCCTACATGTTACTCTGCTCGTATATATGACCGTGAGGTAGGAGATGATAGTTGTCCTTACTGTAGCAATAAGAAAGCCGGGATTTAACTCATTTAAAGTAAAGCATTAGTTGTAAGGTATGTAAATCAAAATATCTTATGAGTCCTAAACGAAAGATTTATTTTCAGCGTATATGTACTTACTGTAAAGGTCTTCGTAAAAAAAAGAAATACTTCTTTTAAAAATGCACTCACTAAAAACGTGAGTTGATATGTACCCCCTTTACTGGACGAAACCAGTAAAGGGGGTTTTTACGGGTCTAGCGGAGCCCAATAAGAGATGATACCACCCTTGTTTTGATAAAATCAGCTTGTTTTGTATAAAACTCAGAAATATGGCAACACTTCTGATAGCCATTAATTCAAAAAGTTATGAATACATATTTTAATCTTAGCCAAATGGATGTTAATTTTCATTGTACATGAAATATTTACACCCATAGAATTTAATAACATTATGTCGACAGTTACGAAAGGTAAATATTTTTCGCACTAAATTTTAGCATCATAACGGGACTAACAGGTTAATGTCATGGTAAAATAAAAGAAACTTTTTCGCAAAGGAGTATTTTACCTATGACACGAGCAGAGAAAAGACAGTTGAAAGCATCTGAGGGAAACCCACTGCTTGAATTGTTGAAAGTACAGCACCATTTTTATAAAGATCTTTGGAGCGATTTTAGCTGTATAGCTGATCCAAGGCATGCTAGTTATA
>SVEA01000117.1 GCA_015057615.1 Lachnospiraceae bacterium
ATAAGGATAATTTACTATAAAATTAAAAATAAATAATTGAGTAAATGGGAACGGAGAGGCTTTGAAATATAGAATAAAAATGAAATAATATACAGTAAAAAGAGGAGAAGCCCGGTAGAGGGGGGAGGGTAGCTGCCGGGCTTATTTTATGAAAAAAATTATCTTGTAAGCATTGTTTAAAATCAATTAATTTCTTAATCTAATAAAGATTATATCCGACATATATGATGATTATATGGATTAATTATGAACATTTTGTTAATAAACTTGCAAATTAAATAAAATCGAATAGAATCGAATAAAGTAGTATTAGGAGAGTATACAGTAAGATTTATAAGGAAAGAGTGTCAGCAATTGCAGAGTGTTATTTTCTGTCCTGTGAGAATAATAGTATTATATATAAAGTTGCTGCAATACTGGACAAATAATAGGTTATGTGATATAAAAAGCAAATGGAGAACAATGGTTTAATTATGTTCGAGGAGTGATAGCTTTATGTCAAATGTTTTTCGAAAATTAATCAGCAAAGAGTTAGGTGAAGTGAACTATCACCGTTATTCCTGTTATATAAGACGTGGTATGGAAAATAAAAAGGGTGACAGCCAGATTATTTTCAATGATATGTATGAAAAATTAGCTGTGCGGGATATCAAATCTATAGCAAAGATGCATGAACGGCTGAATGATACGATGATCCTGGCGTTTCGAATCAGTAAAAATTATTTTTTTGCATTTTTATTTTACCTTGCATCCTGTGCATTATTGATTGCAAAAATAGCGCAGCCCAAATTAACGATCCTTGCACTTATTCTTATGAGTATGTGTTTTGTGTATAAAACATACGAGTTTATCGCTAACAAATTCTGCTATATCGATGCGCAAATTGTATTGGTATATAAAACCGTATTGGACCGTATTATTTTAAACGAACATCGGCGGTCCCAGGGGAAAGAGTAGAGAGTATAAGGGAAGGTGAAAGAGTTTTGTGTCTGCGCGGTATGCACAGGCAATGATGCGCTAAAAAATGCAAAGCGCAGAATACGAATAAGGAAAGTGGCTGATTATTCTTCTATAGGAAGGAACTGCCACTTTTTAATCGTATAGGAATTTGCGTTCTATACGATTTCTCATGCGAACATAGTTCGCATTGGGATAAAGCACTTGCGCGTATTTATCTGCCTGTGGCAGAACGCGCTCTTTGTTTCATCATTTCTATTTCTATGGAAAGGAAAATGCATGCATGAATGTATTTGAAGTAATGGGTCCTGTGATGGTAGGACCTTCGAGCTCCCACACCTTAGGTGCGGTAAAAATCGGTTTAACGGCAAGGCAGCTTTTACAGGAGGAGGTTCAAACCGCCGAGGTGCTTCTTCATGGCTCCTTTCTGGCAACCGGAAAGGGACATGGTACAGATAAAGCGATTATTGCGGGGCTTCTTGGCATGAAGCCGGACGATGAGAGAATTCCGGACAGCTTTCGTATCGCGGAGAAAAGGGGAATGAAGTTTTTTTTTGGCGGAACAGAATTAAGACATGCCCACCCGAATTCCGTCTTATTAAAATTGGTTGGTAAAAGCGGAAAAAAACTTGAGGTTGTAGGCTCTTCCCTTGGCGGAGGCGGAATTAAAATTGATAAAATAGATGGCTTGGATGCCAATTTTTGTGCTTGCTACCCGACACTAATTATCCATAATGTTGATCAGCCCGGACATGTGGCAGAGGTTACTACCATGCTTGGCAGGTATTCGGTAAATATAGCAACGCTGCAGCTGTATCGTGATAAACGGGGTGGAAGAGCGGTCATGGTGATCGAATGTGATCAGGAGGTACCGGTTGAGATGCAGGACAGGCTTAGAAAAGTAAAAGGTATATTAAAAGTGACGTACCTTAGTATGGAGGAGAAAGATGAGTTTCCGATCATTAAATGAGATCCTAAATAAGAGCGAAGAAACAGGAAAGGCATTCTGGGAAATCGTTATGGAAGATGATATGAATGAGAGAGCGGTATCGAGCCGGGAATCCTTTGAAAGAATGAGGCAGCTGTATGACAGCATGAAGAATGCAAATGCGGCATATGATAAGAACCTTCTATCCGCAAGCAGGCTGGTGGGTGGCGATGGAGAGAAAGTCAGCCATGCATTAAAAGAAGGAAAGCTGCTAAGTGGCTCCTACGTCGGAGAGGCCATTGCGAAGGCATTGAAGATGGGAGAAAATAATGCGTGTATGAAACGGATCGTAGCTGCCCCGACCGCAGGATCCTGCGGAGTACTTCCGGCAGTTTTATTAACCTATGAGGAGCAGAAGCAGGCGGATATGAACCGGATGGTGAAAGCGATGTTTGTTGCCTCCGGAATTGGAGTTGTAATATCCATTCGCGCATTTCTCGCCGGGGCGGCAGGCGGCTGTCAGGCGGAGATCGGATCCGCAAGTGCTATGGCAGCAGGTGCGCTGGCATATCTGCAGGGAGGGAACGGCGAAGCGATCGCTCACGCAAGTGCCCTTACCCTAAAGAATCTCTTGGGACTGGTATGCGATCCGGTGGCGGGTCTTGTTGAAGTTCCCTGTGTGAAGAGAAATGTTGTCGGTGCTGTGAATGCGATCGCCAGTGCCGATATGGCAATCGCTGGTGTTCGTAGCCAGATTCCCCCGGATGAAGTAATCGATGCTATGCGGGAGGTGGGAGAGCAGATGCCAAGAGTGATGCGGGAAACCGGGGAAGGCGGATTGGCAGCAACACCAACCGGTGTAGAGATTGCAGAAAGAGTGATTCACAAATCATAATAAAATAACCCCCTGGTTTCTTCAAAAAAAAGGTAAAAAATATGGTTTTTCTAAGGACTATTTTTCTGTGTTAATCGGTATTTACTTGGAAGTTTAGAATTAAATTTATTGGAATTTATGGATAGTTATGGTATAATTTTTTGGTAAATACGCAAGTTATAAATGAAAGGATATCATATCAAAGATATTTACTTAAGATAATGGATTACGCAGGAGAAAACATATGAGATATCTTTCTATAGATAATATTGAACCAGGCTCTTTCTTAGGAAAACCGATCTATAATTCACATGGAACAATACTACTGGGGGAACATTTTCAGTTAACGGAAGTTTTTTTAAATAGATTAAAGGAATTAGGATTTGTAGGATTATATATTGAAGATCAGGTATCCGAGGGGATACAGATAAAGGATGTCATATCGGAGCAGCTCCGATTGGAGGCATCTCTTAAATTAGAGAGTATAGTAAAAAACAGAGGCAGTCTTTCCCAGGTGCAGCCGATCATCTCCGATATCGTGGATAATATTATTGAAAACAGAAATGTTATGATACAAATGCATAAGCTGCTTGGCTACCACAGCTATACATACACCCACTGCATTAATGTAGGAATCCTGTCCGTATGCATGGGCGCGAAAATGGGATTAAACAGGGACCAGCTATTAAAGCTGGGTACCGCAGGCATTTTACATGACATTGGAAAGAATAATATTCCAAAAGAAATCTTAGATAAGCCGGGAAAGCTGACGGGTGCCGAATTTGAAATTATAAAAGGGCATCCGGTCTTTGGTTACAATATGATTAAGGATACGATCGAGCTAAGCAGTGTGACGAAGATCGGTGTACTGCAGCATCATGAGCGGTGTGATGGTTCGGGATATCCGCGTGGGCTGAAAAAAGATGAGATTTCCTTATACGGTAAGATTATTGCGATTGCCGATACCTATGATGCATTGACTTCGGATCGGTCTTACCGTCCGGCATATTCCCCTTTTGAAGCGTATGAATATCTGCTGGGGGACGGGGATACACATTATGATATTGCAATTGTAAATATATTTGCAAAATGTATCGCAGTGTATCCGGTCGGGTCCTGTGTTGAATTAAGTGACGGAGCCAAAGCAATTGTAGTTAAGAATAGTACACTTTATGCGCTCCGGCCGGTTGTACGCAATATTAATACGAATGAAGTCATAGATTTAACGAACGATAAGAGATACTTAAGTCTATGCATTACAAAAATAATTGAATGATGAGGAGCTTTACTTATGGAGGAGATTTCCTTTGAGTAAAGCTCTTTTTTCATTGAATAGGAAATTGCGTGCCAAGGAACTCTTTGCTACTAAACAATTCCACTGGTTGTCCCTGCAATATTATGGTATAATTTGTATGGATAGAAGAGGAAAAAATCCAAATTTAGGATAAGAATGTGCGAAAGAGTACGGGAAAGAAAAGACGAAAGAGCAAGTAAAAGAGCAAGTGAAAGAAATTAAAACAAAAGAGTAAGTAAAAATTCAAGAGAAAATAACGAGTAAAAAGCAAACGAATGAACAATGGAAAGAACAAGTAAAAGCAAACGAATGGACAGTGGAAAGAACAAGTAAAAAACAAACAAAGAATAAGTAAAAGAACAAATTGAACCGGCAGGTTCAATGAGTGAAGGAATCTGCCGTTAAGAATAGAGGGAGTTGTAAGATGAAGCTGCTACATACATCCGATTTACATATTGGAAAACGAGTAAATGAATATTCCATGATAGAGGATCAGGAATACATATTAAATGAGATGCTTAAGATTGTGGATGAGCAGAAGCCGCAGGGGATACTGCTTGCCGGGGATATCTATGACAAGGGCATTCCCTGCGTGGAAGGAGTCAACCAGTTTGATTGGTTTCTGACCGAGCTGCACAAAAGAGGTCTGATCGTATGCATGGTCAGCGGGAATCATGATTCCTCCGAACGAATTGATTTTGGCGGCAGGATTATGGAAGAGAATCAGATTCATATTGCAGGAGCATTTCGCGGAAAGCTGGAGAAGGTCACTTTGGCAGATGAGCATGGTCCGATAAATATCTATCTGATGCCGTTTGTTAAGCCGGCGATGGTAAGACGCTACTATCCGGAAATAGAAATCGATACCTACCAGGAGGCGGTCGAAGCGATCCTCGGTTCTGCTGACATAAGCTGCGACGAACGGAATATCTTGGTGGCACACCAGTTTATCACCAGCGGAGGCAGCGAACCGGAGCGAAGCGATTCCGAAAGCATTTCCCTCGGGGGTCTGGATAATATCGATGCCTCGGTATTTGACGCCTTCGATTATGTGGCGCTCGGACATATCCATGGACCGCAGAGGATCGGAAAGGACACCATACGGTATGCCGGCTCCCCGTTGAAATACTCCTTCTCGGAGGCAAGACAGATCAAATCCATAACCATGGTGGAAATGGGTGCAAAGGGGGAAGTACATTACGAGAAGCTTCCGCTGGTACCGATGCGGGACATGCGTGAGATCAAAGGGCCGATTGCTGCCCTTACGGACCCCTTCGTATATAGCAAGGCAAACACGCTAGATTATATCCATGCTACGCTGACGGATGAGGAAGAGATCTATGATGCGATCGGAAAACTGCGGAGCGTTTATCCCAATATCATGCGGCTGGACTTTGAGAACAGCCGGTCGGTCTGGAACAGTGATGCAAAGCTTGCGGCAGCGGATGTGGAAGAAAAGAGTGCGATGGAGCTGTTTGAGGAATTCTATGAGAACCAGAACAATGTAATGTTGCCGGACAGACAGAGAGCAATTATACAGGATTTATTTGAGGAAATGGCAGGTGAGAGAAATTGAAACCGATAAAATTAGTGATGAGCGCTTTTGGACCCTTTCGTGGGGTCGCCGAGGTCCCTTTTTCCGAGCTGGGCACCAGCGGTTTGTTTTTGATCAACGGAGATACCGGAGCCGGGAAAACTACAATTTTTGATGCCGTTTCCTTTGCTCTCTATGGCAATGCCAGCGGTGAGAACCGTACCACAGATTCCTTTCGCAGCGACTATGCAGAGGATGACGAGCAAACCTATGTCGAGCTTCATTTTGTACATAAGAAGAAGGAATACAGCATCTGGCGCAATCCCTCCTACCAAAGAAGGAAGAAGAGGGGGCAGGGAACGACCGAGGAGAAGGCAAATGCAACCCTCACCCTGCCGGACGGCAGAGTCATTACCGGATATGTGCCGGTAACAGAAGCGGTAACGGAGCTTTTGGGAATTGACTGGAAGCAGTATAAGCAGATTTCGATGATCGCCCAGGGAGAATTTCTGGAGCTTCTGACCGCAGATAGTAATGTGCGCGGGATGATTTTCCGAAAAGTATTCGGTACGCAGATCTACGACTTGATTCAGAGGAAGCTGAAGGAGCTGTCCAATAAATTAAAGTATCAGTGTGAGGATATTGATAAGCGCATCCTGCAATTTCTGGATGGAATTAATTGCAGTGACGAGAATGTAAATAAAGCAGCCATTGATGAATGGAAGAAATCAAAGGACATTAATCAGGCAGAGAAGATGATGGAGCTGCTGGCGGTACTGATCGAAGAGGATAAGGCGGAATACGGTGTCAGAAAGAAGAAAAATGACCGGCTGTCCATGGAGATAACGAAGAAGGCGGCAGAGTATGCCCAGGCAGAACAAATCAACCGGCTGCTTGCAAATCTTAAGCAGGCGGAGGAAGACTGCCGGAAGCTGATGCAGAATGCAGAAGAGATGAAGCGGGAGGAAGAAAGATATGTTCTGGCAGAAAAGGCATTGCATAGCGTAAAGCCTGCGGAGGATGCATATCTGCGTATCAAGAGAGAAGCGGCAGAACTGACGGCTTACATCGGGAAGGGGAAGGAAGAGAAAACACGTCTTGAGGAAAGATTAAAGCTCCTTTTGGAAGTGTACCAGCAAAAGGAAGCGGCAAAGCCGAGGATTGCAGAGCTGACGGCACAGATCGGCCAGCAGAGAGCGGAACTAGGAAAATATGATAGAATTGCAGAGCAGGAGAAGCAGAAAGCGATTCTTATAGAAAAGAAGAAAACGCTGGAGAAGATGATTGCTGAACGGACGGATAGAAAGGGTATCCTAACGAAAGAACAGGCGGAGAAGCAGGCGGAGCAGGAGAACTATGTGAATCTAGATAAAGCGATGCTTCTTTGTGAAAATCAGTTAAACCAGGTAAGTAATCTTGCAAATCAGTGGAACAAACTCCGAATAGGCCTCCGGAATTGGAGCAGTGAAAAGGAGCTTCTGCTTCGCATGCAGCAGGAGTATCAAAAGGCGGAAACGAAGTATCTGCATCGGAACAAGGAGTATCTGGAAATGGAAGCGCATTTCTTCCGGGAGCAGGCAGGAATCATGGCATCGAACCTGGAAGCCGGAAAGCCCTGCCCGGTGTGCGGCTCCACCGAGCATCCAAGGAAAGCTGCCATAACCCAGGGAGCACCCAGTGAGGAAGAGCTGAAAGATGCGAAAGCCGGATTGGACAAAGCCCATAGCGCAATGACAACGGCAAGCGGTAAGAGTGAGAACCAGAAAACCAAGGTGGGAATGCTTGCGGATGCATTGCGGGAGAATGCAGCTGTCTTAATCGAAGCAGAGGAGAGTATTCCGGTAAGTGATGCGGCCGAATTCGGGATCGAAAGAATAGAAGAGATCGCTGCCGGAAGAGATAGCGGCAAGACAACAGGGATTGGCGAAGCTATCGGGCAAGATTTTGGTAAACTTATCGGAAAAGATACCGATAGAGATACCGATAAAAATATAGAAAAAGATACCGAGTTAGATACAAAAAGAATAGTTGAGCTTGGCGATGTGGCGAAGGATAAGCTTTCGCAGATCGGTATCCTGCAAGGTGAGCTTGTGCATAGAAAATTACAGCTTCAAAAGGAGCAAACCCGCAGGAAGCAATGCTTTGACCGGTTAGAAGAGATCAAGCATATGCTGCAAACCTTAGAGGAAACGCTGAATGCGGAGATGGAGCAGCTGTCCTTGGTAATGAATGAGCTAAGCCAGGCAAATGGTATGCTGATCACGCTAAAAAAGGAGCTGAAATACAGCACCAGGGAAGAAGCAGAGAACGCGGTTCGGGAAATGGAAGAGGAAGGTAATCGGCTGCAAACAGAATTAACCGCTGCGGAGGAGGACTACCGTAAATGCGAATTAAGCCTTGCCAATGTAACCGCAGTATTGACGGATAATGAAAAGAAATATGGCTTCAAGCAGAACGAAAAGAACGAAGCGAAAGAAGTGCTCAAGCAGAAGCTGGTGCAATGCGGATTTGCAGAGAATAATGCCTTAACTGATGCTTCTGCTATGGAAGGGATAGAAGCGGGCTTTGACCGGTATAAAAATAATTTGATGACAGAAGCGGATCTGGCTGCATTTCGTAAGAGCATCGATCTCTATTATAAGAATCGAGAGAATCTGGAGGAAAAGATAAAGCAGCTGAAATCGGATACGAAGGACCAGGTCGAGAAGGATCTGGAGCAGATCGCGCAGGAGCAGAAGGAATTAAGCCGCCAGAAAGCGGAATGCGAGGAGCAGATCAATCAAATCTACAGCAGGCTAAAGAATAATGAAGTAATCCAGAGGCGGGTTGAGGAGCAGAATAAGGAGCAGGAAAAAGTACGCCGGGATTATCTGACCTACAGCGATTTATCGAAGACCGCCAATGGCGAGCTTGCCGGTAAATCTAAGATTGCCTTTGAGCAATATGTGCAGGCATTCTATTTTGATAAAGTAATCCATGAGGCAAACAAACGCTTCTATAAGATGTCCAACAACCAGTACGCTCTGATGCGTAAGGAGGACGCAAGTAATCTAAGAAGTTCTTCTGGACTTGAATTAGAAGTCATGGATTATTATACAGGGAAAGCACGATCCATCAAATCCTTATCCGGCGGGGAGTCCTTTAAAGCGGCATTGTCCCTGGCATTGGGACTTTCCGATGTTATCCAGAGCTTTGCCGGCGGAATTGAGGTGGATGCAATGTTCATTGACGAGGGATTTGGTTCCCTCGATAGTGATTCCTTAGAGCAGGCGATAGAGACGCTCAATTCCCTGACAACGGGAAACCGGTTAGTCGGAATTATATCGCATGTCAGTGAGCTAAAGGATCGAATCGATCGGAAGATACTGATTGAGAAGAGCATGGAGGGAAGCCGGTTGCGGCTGGTGAAGTAACATCGCTATTGAGCTGGTGCTGCTGCCGTTGCTTTGAAGAAAGCGGATGAGTAGACATAAATAATTAAAACACAGTTTAAAGCCGGTAGTGCTAGGCTTTGGAACTGTGTAAGGGTCGACTCATCGGCAAATCAATTATTTTAGAACTTTATTCGGAGCAGGTTTCTTTTTCCTTTTTCCGCGATTAATTTCAAAGTCTTTTTGAATAATTTTATTATATACGGATATTACCTTGTAAAAAGCATCAATTTCATCGGGACTGCATTCTTTTTTCAGTTCTCCCATTGTTTTCGTGATATCTAAGGTATCATAAAGCTTATGTGCTTTGCTAAGCTCTATGCCTGTTTCTGTTGCATAAAGAAGTACGTTCTTAGCATTTCCTTCTTTTTTTTCTTTCGTAACAAGTCCCTTCTTACATAGCTGGCTGACCGTTTGTGATAATGCACCTTTTGTTTTATTCCAGTATGCAGCTAATTCTGTAATGGTTATACCGGGATTTTCCTCAATATAGGTAAGTGTATGAGCTTCAATCATGTTAAGGAGTATACCAATTCCATAATCATGAGTTGAAACGATATAATCATTGTAGCGCATAACAAACTGATAAATATTATTATGTCTTTCATTTAAGGTACGAAAAGTTTCATTTATAATACTATCGTTATTTATATGATTTTCATCCATTTAAACAACTCCTTATGTCTATATTCTTTATATCCATATTAACACCCATGCTTTGGGCATAAATCTCAAAGAATAGCAGCAGTTTTTTTGCAAGACTATTCACACTCAGTCTATCATATCAATTCTAAAAAATCAAACAACACAAAACAAAGAGTAATCCCTCGTTCGACTTTTTCTGACTTCCTTGAGGGGTATTATTTATCCTTGGGAAGTAGGAATATAAATGATACCTCAACAAAAAAATAGTTTAATGGTTAAACAAAAACATATTGACAAAACACTGATGAATACATATAATTATATTACAAAAAACGTTTAGACGTTAAACTATAAGGAGGTATTTAAGATGGAGGTTAAAGATTTTTGCAAAAAATATTATGTGGATCGTATGGGGACAGATTCATTAAAGTGGGATGCTCTTGATGTACGATTTGGAAATCCGGGTTTAATATCTATGTGGGTGGCCGACATGGAATTTAGAGCACCGGAATGTGTAATTGAAGCATTACATAAAAGAGTGGATCACGGGATTTATGGATATTCTTTTATACCGGATTCTTACTTTCAGGCAGTGATCGACTGGGAATCCAGCCATCATGGTTATAAACCTGAGAAAGAGTGGCTGAGGGTTTCACCGGGAGTTGTCTCAGCCTTATATTGGATGGTCAATATGTATACCAAAGAAGAGGATTCTATCCTTATTATGACACCGGTATACTATCCATTCCATAATTGTGTGAAAGACAGCAACCGCAAACTGATTACTTGTGATTTGAATTATGATAAAGGTGTTTATACAGTAGATTTTGAGGCTTTTGAAAAGAAAATCGTTGATAATCATGTAAAAATGTATATTATGTGCTCTCCTCATAATCCTGCAGGACGCGTATGGAAAGAAGAAGAGTTGGAAAAAATGCTTGAAATCTGTGCCCGTCATAACGTGCTGGTTATTTCTGATGAAATTCATCAGGATCTGGTATTTAGTGAGCATAAGCAAATTCCGGCTGCAACTGTGGCAAATGGTAAATACGCAGATAACATCATTACAGCATTTGCTGCATCCAAAACCTTTAATCTTGCAACGTGCCTAACCTCAACAATTGTTATTAAAAACAAAGAACTTAGAGAAATATGGGATAAATTCACCAATGTTTTTCACAATGTGGAGGTAAATATTTTCGGAATTACTGCCGTGGAAGCAGCCTTAAGAGGCGGTAATGAATGGTATGAGGATTTAAAAAAGGTAATTTAGTGCCTGCTGAATAAACCCAAAGCCATTGATTCTACTGACTTTTTAGGCATTTTGTGGTAGAATAAGTGCAAGGATTTTAAATGAAATATTACATTTTTCTTGCACTTTATGTGAAATTCACCATGAAAAGAGGCCGA